>NZ_NRQV01000019.1:0-80523 GCF_004119505.1 Flavobacterium sp. YO64
ATTCCAATGAAACGTGATTTACCGGAATTTGGAATTTTTAGTATTGGAATTTTCTAAATTAAAGATTGATTTTTTCAAAGAAAGCATTCTTGTAGCTTTCACTTATAGGAATCCGTTTATCGCTAATCAAAACTTTATTTTTTTGTATCGATTTCACATGTTTTATATTAATGATATAAGATCTGTGAATTCTGGAGAACCCTTTGCTTGAAAGTAAATTTTCAAGTTTTATTAAGCTGATTAATGTTAGTGTATATTTATTATCGGTTGTATAGATTTTTACATAATCCTTTAAACCTTCGATGAATAAGATATCAGCAAAATTCATTTTAACATTTTCGTATTCAGCTCTTACAAACATAAAATCCTGTTCGAGCTCTGGAACAAGTGTATTTTCAGCAATTGAAGAAACAGCCGCAGTTGGATTAACAATTTGCTGTGCACGTACTACTGATTTTAGAAAACGGTGAAAAGGAATTGGTTTTACTAAATAATCGACAGCACCAAGATTAAACCCTTCGACAGCATAATCAGAATAGGCAGTTGTAAAAATTACAAGTGGTTTTTTCTCGATCGTATTTAAAAAATCTATCCCTGAAAAATGCGGCATTTGAATGTCTAAAAAAATCAAATCAACATTATTTTGATTGATAAATGAAACGGCATCAATAGCATTATTAAAAGTACTGATCAATTCAAGCGAATCAACTTTTTGTACAAAATCTTCCAATAATTCAACAGCTAATGGTTCGTCATCTATAATTACACATTTCATCTGTAAGAGTTTAAATTTATTCGGTTTGGAGTTCAAAAGTAGTTTTAAACCAGTGAATTAAGTTTTAAAATTATCATAAAATACTGGTTTGATTTTAATTACCCATTTACAGTAATTGTTTTGGTCAAAGTATAACCATCCGTCAAATTACCTGTTAAAACTGCCAGCTCGCTGGCAATACTGTCTGCAAAAACATTATCTCTAATATTAGAAGTGTCAGCTTGTCCGTGAGCAGCATAATTAGTACTTGAGTAAACAGTACTCGAAGTGCTTTCAGGAAAAGCAATTTGAGTAACTAATAATGAAGATCCGCTGCTCGACAAAACTTCAACATGTACATGAGGAGCTCTGCCTTGGTACCAGCCGGGATAAATAGAAATAAATGAAACTTCTCCTTTAGCATTTGTTGTTTGTCTTCCTCTTAAAAAATGAACAGAAGTATAATCCGTCTGCTGCATTTGAGTTCCGCCGTATTCAGAATAATTGCCGTCTTTGTCGCAATGCCATACATCAACTAAAACATTCGACAGAGGCAGGCAGTTATTGTTTTTATTTTCAATAATTAAATTGATTAATAGAGCAACTCCAACTCGGTCTGATTTTATATTTTCTAAAACTAATTGACTTGGTGTTTTGATAGGAAAAGGACCTTTAGTTTCAGATGGTGAAACTGTGCAGCTTCCGTCACCAGATAAATCTGTGCCAGAATCATCATTATCACTTTTAGAGCACGACTCTAATATTTTTGAAGCACCAGCCAAAGCTGTGATGCCCAAAAGACCATTTCGGATGAATTTTTTTCTGTCCATAATTTCAATGTTTAATTTACAGTAGTTTTAATTTCATCTAATTTTAGATTTAAATGCACGCGGTAAAATTGGCTGTCTTGGTTTATAGTTAGTTCATGAGCATTTGGGTAAAGTAAATCCAGTCTGTTTTGAATATTTACGAGACCAATCCCTGAATTTTCGGGGTCTTTTATATAATTTTCAATTGTATTTTCAATCCAGAAATCAAGATTGTTTTCTGAAATGAAAATTTTAATTTTGATATGTGCTGCACCTTTATAATCTGTTCCGTACTTAAAGGCATTCTCAACAAATGATATCAGCAGTAAAGGTTCGATAAACTTATTTTTAGTGTTACCATGAACATTAATTACAATATCTTCAATGTTGTTAAGTCTTAGTTTTTGCAGTTCAATATAATTCTGAATATAATTTATTTCCTTTTCTAAAGCCACCGTTTTATTATCTGTTTCGTACAGCATATAACGCATTAACTCAGATAATGTGACGATGGCATCAGGGACCAAATCAGATTTTTTATGTGCTAGAGAATAAATACTGTTTAAAGAATTGAATAAAAAATGCGGATTGGTTTGTTTGCGCAAATAAGTCAGTTCCGTATTTGTTCGATGCGTTTCGGCAATTAGTTTGTTTTGTTCGTTGCTGTAAAACTCTGTCAGGGTTCTAATAATTGCACTTATGGTAAGAATTAAAATATAGAAAAAAGAAGGGCCGATTTTAAAGAAAAGCGGACGTTTCATTTCGATTTTTAAGTTGTCAGTTTTTCGTAAAAGTACAGTTTCATTTGGCATGAAATGTGGGCGGACAATATTTGAAGGAGGTAAATGTCTGAATTCAGGAATAAAATAATTAATTCTGATGATCATAAAAGCAGCAATAATTATAAAGGCAAATAAAAAATACTGCCAGTACTTTTTTTGTAAAAGAAGAGACGGAACCATGTAATAATAGTTGAGGTAAAACAACATTATTCCTGATGCCCACTGAATATAAAAATCATTATTGATTCTAAACGGACTTTCATAAAACTGAATTAAAGAAGTCAGAATGAAGAAAACCCATATAATACAATGGAATAGAATTTTATTTGAGTTAGTATTTTTGATGGCTCCGATTTTCATTTATAATTTTATTTTTAATAAAATTAATTCATTTTTAGTTACTGTTGGTGATAAGTTTTGGCTGAGTTTTTCAACCACCAAATGAGCAGTTTTTAATGCATCTTCTTGAGTCGAAAAACTTTTGTTGTCACTTATTACGGGGATAATCGATTGCTTAATAATGATTTTATCTTTATACGAAATCGAGTATCCCCAGCCAGAATTGGTTTGAAAAGTTTCTGTTCTATAAATCTCTTTTTTTCCGCAAGAAACTATTTGTAAAACAAGACACAAAAGCAATAAATTCTTCTGGATGTTACTCCAAAAGAATTGTTTAGTATTAATTATCATTGTCATTTTGTTCCTCCAAAGGTTTAAATTCCCAAGCATCATCAAAATAAGAAGAACCAATTCTTCCTAACATATAAAAACCGCGATTATTTATAGTGAAACCTACAGCATCAGTTCTTGTTGCGCCTTCAAGCGGAGTTCTTTCAACCCAAAGATCAGTAGTTGGATTGTACTCCCAAATTGTTTTTATATTTTCGCCTCCAACTACATATCCTAGTCCATTCATGCTAAAACTTGATGCATTGGCACGTACAATTGCATATTCGTCATTATACGAATAATCATCAGTGGTATTTTTATCAATATCTCTTTTTCTTGTCCAAGTATCAGTTGAAGGGTCAAATTCCCAAAAATCTCCCTGGTAAACACTATTGTTAATCCCTGTTGCCAGATACGCTTTATCAGCAATTACGAATACGGTTGCATTACGTCTTTTATTACCGCTAAAACCGTTTACAAGTGTCCAGCTGTTTGCTTGATCATCATATTGATAGAAATCTTTTAGATAGTTTCCATCATAACCCGTTCCAAAATAAGCTTTACCACCAGCCTGAAAACCTACAGCAGCATAACGAGCTGTTCCAGCAAAATCTGTTTTTTGAGTCCAACTGTTGTTGGAAGGATCGTATTGATAAAAATCCTTCAGTTTATTAGTTCCGTCATAGCCAAGTCCAATATAGCCTTTATTGTTTAATGCAAAGCTAGATGCAGAACTTCTTCCTACACCAATAAAGTCTGCTTTTTGCTCCCAATAGTCTCCATTTGAGTTGTAAGCCCATAAATCTTTCAAGTATACATCGCCAGTATAACCAGCTGCAACATAAGCATAATCACCAATTACAAAACTTGTGGCGCTAGATCTTGCCGGTCCGTCAAAAGCCGATTTCTTTACCCAGTTTCCCATTAATTCATCATCCTCGTCGTCATTGCTGCAACTTATAAAGAAGAGACTAGAAAGTAATGAAGCGAATAATATTCCTTTTTTAAAATTATTCATAGTGTATTAAAATTTATTTATTGGTTCAAAAGTAGGTTGGAGAAGGATTTAAAAAAAAGAAGATATATGTATTGCCCATTTTGATAGACTAAATCAGACTTTTTAAAGGCGAATGAGTTATTGACGATACTTTGTCTATTGTAGATGCTTTTTTGCCTTTAATAGTACAAAAATGTACGACTGTATATGTTATGATGCCGTCTAAACCTCACCATTATATATTTGCGCAAAAAATTGATTATGCGTAAGTTATTGTTTGTGTTGTTTATTGCTTTTACATTATTTTCATGCGGAACAGATACTGATGCAGGAGAGTTTGTAGTTGGATCTGATTATTTGGCGTTGAACAATAAGGTTGTTATGATTGATACTGTAACGGTTGAAATGTCTACCATAAATTTTGATTCACTGGTGACTTCAAACCAAAGCCGAATATTGGTTGGAAATTACGATGATCCTATTTTTGGGAAGGTGAAATCGAGTAGTTATTTTCAGTTGTCATCAAGTAATTATGCTTTAAATAATGAAGGTTCCGATACAGAGAATGTTAATTATGTTTTTGATTCCATTTCTATGGTGTTAAAGTATGATAACTATTTTTATGGCGATACAACTAAAATTCAAACATTTAATATTCATCGCTTAACGCAAAAAGTAAAACCAAATACTGATTCTGGAAGTTTTTATAATAATTCGAGTTTGAGTTACGATGAGGAAAGTTTGGGAACATTTTCATACAAGCCGCGCCCAGTTGGAAAAGATTCGATTAATATAAAAATGAGTAATGTATTTGGAGAAGCTCTTTTTCAAAAAATAAAGAAAAGAGATATTACAGATTTTGACTCTTTTACAGAGTATCTAAAAGGGCTTGTAATTGTACCATCATCGTCTAACTCGTCAAGTGTTATTGGGTTTAATACTTCCAAGAGTTTAGTGCGTTTGTATTACTCCAAATATCAAGCGGGTGTTGATGAGGTTCCTTTTGTGATCGATTTTTCTATTTTAGATGCTACAAAGCAGTTTAATTCTATTTCATTAGATAAAACAGGAACGTTAATTCAAAATCTGCCTATATCGAGCAGTAAACTTTCGAGCACAGCGACTAACGGACAGGGATTTATTCAGTCTGGAACAGGAGTGGCTTGTCGTATCGATTTTCCAAACTTAAGACAGTTGAAATATATTTCAGATAATGGCGCTATTGTCGATGCTCAATTGATTTTAAAACCAGTTAATAATTCTTATTCTGAAAAATACCCACTTGCAGATTCCTTAAAAATATATGTAGGCGACAACTTAAATAGAATAAGCAGTTCGTTGCTAAATTCTGCTGGAGCAGCAGTTTATGGTATTTTGAATAAGAAAAGTGATGAGTTCAACGAAAACATCGGATATACTATTCCGTTGGGTAATTTTTTACAAAAGGAAATGCTTCGAGCTTCTGATTCTAAATCTTCTTTGATCCTTACGCTTCCAGGTATTTCTAAAACCGTAGATCGAATTGTTTTAGGGGATCAAAAGCATTTAAACAATAAAATTCAACTAAAAATATATTACATCTCTTATTAAATGAAAAATAAAATAGTTTTTATTTACTGTGCCATTTTAATGTCGTTTGCATCATTTTCTCAAAGCATTTCAAGCTCACCATATTCATTGTATGGAGTAGGCAGTTTGTATGATGCTGATTTTGGATTGCTTCCGTCAATTGGATCAGCAGGAATTGCACTGCCATCAGATAGTTTTATTAATAACCTTAATCCAGCTTCATTAGGTTCACTTCCATTAAATCATTTTATGTTTGATGTTGGTGGTAAGGCTATTGCAACAACCTATCAAAACAATTCAAAAAAGGAGAATCGTAACAATTTTCAATTTTCTCATATTGCTTTTGCTTTTCCAGTTACTAAAAATTCTGGTTTTAGTGTTGCATTACGTCCGTATTCTAGCTCGGCATTTAAAATTTCTAATCTTATCCTGCCAATCTCAGATAGTCAGGAATCGTATAGTTTATCAGCAACAGGTTCAGGAGGATTAAATAATTTTGATTTTTCTTATGGGTATCGATTTGGTAAAAAACTTACAGTAGGAGCGTCTGCAGCTTTGTTATTCGGAAACACTGTTGATGACAGAGTTTTTACAATTCTCAATTCAATAACTACTATACATAAAAAAACAGATTATAACGGACTTCGTGCAACGTTGGGAACTCAGTATAAAATTGATTCTACGTTTACTATCGGTGCAACAGTTAAATTACCGGCACAAATTAAAGGTTCAAAAGTACAGTCGGTTGAGTCGATAAATGATGAGGTGGTGAGTGATATTCAACCTGAAACAGTTTCTGATGTAGACGATTATTATATGCCTTTAGAAATTGGAATTGGTATTAGTAAACGATTCAAAAAAGTCTTGAATATGACTTTTGATTATGAAAAAAGTTTGTGGAGTGATACAAAACAATCTGATTTCTATGGTGATTATGTAAATCAAGACAGATTTGCGTTAGGTTTTACTTATTTTAACGAAAAACGAAATTACAGAAAATATTGGGACAGAGTCAAATATTCTGCAGGTGCAAATTTTGATACAGGATATCTCGAAATAGATGGAAAAAGGATTAACAATGCTTCAATTTCAGTAGGAGTTAATCTGCCTATCGAAAATACTTTTTCAGCCTTAAATATTTCATATTCGTACGGGCAAAAAGGAAGTATTTCAAACAATTTAATTAAAGAAAATTATCATAAATTGTCTGTAAACTTATCTTTAGATGGTATTTGGTTTGTTAAGAGAAAAATAGAATAAAATTAGAAATCTTTTTGGACTACGTTATATTTATGTTCTAAAATGGAGTCTAAAACAACTGGATTTGAATTAACGTAAAATATAGGTTCACTTTTTTGAGCTGTTGTAAAACCAACTTTTTCGCGTAAAATATTTTGAGTTTGTCTTGCTACTGCTTCTCCAGAATCTATAATCTGAATATGTTCTGGAAGTATTTTTTTAATCTGAGGAATTAAATAGGGGTAGTGGCTGCATCCTAAAACAAGATAGTCAATGTTTGCATCTATCATAGGCTGCAAGTATGATTCTAAAAGCTGTGTCATTTCAGTAGAATACAAATTTCCATCTTCAATTAACTGAACTAGCCCATAACCAACTTGTTCAATAATTGTTGTGTTTTGAAACATTTCTGCAGTCTTATTAAACAACTCACTGTTTAATGTTCCTTTTGTAGCCAGGATACCAATAACTTGTGTTTTAGAGTTATTGGCTGCAGGTTTTATTGCAGGTTCAATTCCAATAAACGGAATATCATAATCATTACGGAGTTCACGAATAGCATTTGTCGTTGCTGTATTGCACGCTACAACAATTAATTTGCATTTCATTTCCAGTAAAAAATCAACATTTTTTTTACTTAAGGCAACAATCTGTTCTTTGGTTTTTTGACCATAAGGAGCATTTTTACTATCGGCTAGATAAATTGTTTTTTCATTTGGAAGTAAGTCATGAATAGCGCTCCAAATTGAAGTTCCCCCAATTCCAGAGTCAAAAACACCTATAGGATTATCGTTTGTCATAGTACAAATTTAGTATTTTTTGAAACAAAATGATAGTTGAAATTAATTGTAATTTGCGAATGATACGTCTTTTTTATTTTAAATAAATGTAAAAAAAAACTGTTCAAATTTTTAAAAAATTTGAACAGTTTTTAATTAACGAATTCGTTTTTATTAGAATCCTAAATCTTTTTTTACATCAGCAGTAATGTTTGGACCATCAGCTAATAAAAGAGTAGAACCATCTAAAACATATTGGAAACCTTTAGCTTTTCCAATTTTTTGGATAGAAGCTCTTACTTTTTCCATTAATGGTTTTACGATGTCAGTTTCTTTTTGTTGCAATTCTTTTTGAGCATTGTCTCTATAGTCAACAATTCTTTTTTGCATGTCTTGAACTTCTTTAGAACGATCTCCATTAACAGCTTCTGTTACAGTTGCAGCTTCAGCTTCGTACTTTTTGATTTTAGTTTGATATTCATCAACCATTTTTTTGTATTCAGCATCATACGTACCACTTAATTTTTGCAGTTGATTTTGAGCATCAAGCATAGCAGGCATTTTCGACATAATGTCGCTTACATCAACATGGGCAACCTTCGCCTGTGCGTTCATTGTGTTACTTGCTCCTAAAATTAGTATTGCAGCAATTAGTAAAGTTTTGATTTGTTTCATCATTTTTAAAATATTAATTAATTATTGGTCGTATTAGTTTTTTGTGTTTCGGCTTCTCTTGCTTTTTTCGCCGCTTCTCTTTCTTCTAATATTTTTTTTCTTCTTTCTTCTAATTCTTTTTTACGCTGTTCGTAAAGTTTTTGTCTTTCGGCAGCTTTATCTATTGCAGGTAAAGCTGTTGTTGTTTCAGCTGCTGCTGGTTTTGCTGTCGTACCATCAGTTTTAACTGCTTCGGTTGTTTTTGCTGCCTGAGTTGTTTTTGCTGGTTCAGAAACCGTGCCATTTTTTTTAGCTTCTCTTTCTTCTAGTATCGCTTTTCGCCTGTCATCATACTCTTTTTTCTTGGCTTCTTGCTCTAGTCTTCTGTCTTCAATAAGCTTTTCTCTAGCGGCTTTTCTTTCATCAAGAACTTTTTGTCGATCAGCCATAGCAGGATTTTCATCGATAGCATTTTCTTTACTTTCTTGTACTTCCTGATCTTTCAATTGTTTTTTCGTCAACTGTTCTCTTTTGTCAGTTCTGTTCAAGATACGTATAACCTGATCGCTGATATCAAATCTTTTGTTACTGAAAAGCATCGTCAAATCTGATGATTTATCAAAAATAAAATCATAATTTTTAGCTTCTGCAATATCTTGAACGGCAGTAAATACCTGATCTTGAATAGGCTTTGCCAAAGCAGCTTTTTGTCGAATTAGATTTCCGTCAGCTCCAAATTGTTTTTGCTGATAATCCAGCATTTCGTTTTCTAAGAACTTAATTTCAGTTTCTTTTTCATCAATTAATTCTTTGGTTAACAAAGCTTTTTCTGCTTTAAGATTTTCTTTAAGCGTATTGATGTTTGTTTTTTTTGTTTCTATTTCTTGTTTCCACTTTTGAGCTTTCAACTCTAATTGTGATTTTGCTTCTTTATAATCAGAAACATTCTCCAAGATATATTCCATATCTATGTAACCAATTCTAGTTGTCTTGCCTTGTGCCTGACTTGTATTAGCTACAATCAAGGCTAAAAATATAAATAAAAATTGTTTTCTCATAACATTACTTTATTCGATGATTTTTAACCAAACGTATTATTCCTAAAATTGTTGTCCAATTATAAAGTGAGTTTCCCAGCCATTTGCTTTGTTTGTAACAGATCCTGGCAGAGCATCGAAACCATAACCAAAATCGATACCTAATAATCCAAATGCAGGCATGAATACACGTAAACCAGCTCCAGCAGAACGATATAAATCGAACGGGTTGTAATCCCTGAATGTTGGATATGATGAACCTGCTTCTAAAAACGTCAATGCATAGATCGATGCAGATGGTTTTAAAGTTATTGGATAACGTAATTCCATTGAGAATTTGTTGTAAATAGTTGCTCCAATTTGCTGGCCATATCTAGAACTTGTCTTGTCTTCAATAATTGGCGTCAATGAGTTGTTCGGATAACCTCTTAGCTGTACAGTCTCTCTACCATCCATAGAATACTGTGCCATTCCGTCTCCTCCTAAATAAAAACGTTCAAACGGTACAACACCTCTAGATTGATTGTAAGCACCTAAGAAACCAAATTCTGTTAATGTTCTTAAAACTAATTTTCCATATACCTTAGTATACCAGTCTGCTTTAAATTTAACTTTATAATATTCTAACCAATTGTATTTTTTCTGATCCACTTTTGCTTGATCCGTATCTGCATTTGCATAGTCAGATCCCACACTTACTGTTTGATTACTACCATTTATAGATTCGCTTTTTGTGTAATCTCCAGGATTTATTGGTTGCCCGTCAGCTCCTGTAGTAGTGGTTGTACCAGTATATCTTGTTTTGTATTCTTTTTCATTTCCTAAGTTAGCATAATCTACTCCATTAAATAATGAATATGGAGGTGTTACTTTAGCTGAGACACTAAACTCAGAACCATAAGTTGGGAATATTGGGTTAACCCCTTTATTACTTCTTGAAATTCCAATAGTGTAAGCTAAGTTTCGAGATGCTCCATTACCAAAGGTAAACAAACCAGTAAAGTAATTATTTAAATCATAATGCTGGTAACTTATAGATTGTGATAATACAAAATAATCATCTGGCACAGTAAGACGTTTTGCTAAACCAACTTGTACTGTAAAAATATTAAAACTTTGGCTTCTATCAACAGTTCTTGTAACATAATTATTATTAAACTGTTTACTGTACGAGATAGATGAGCTAAATTGTACTGGTTTTTTTCCTCCAAACCAAGGTTCAGAAAATGATAAACTGTAAGTTTGGAAATAAGTACTTCCTTGTAAACGTAATGATACTTTTTGTCCATCTCCCATTGGAAGCGGTTTGTAAGCATCTTTGTCAAATAATTTACGTGCCGAAAAGTTGTTGAATGATAATCCTAATGTTCCAATGAAACCGCCGCCGCCGTAACCTCCTTGAAGTTCAACCTGGCTAGATCCTTTTTCTACTAATTGGTATTCGATATCTACTGTTCCTGCTCCTGGATCAACATTTCTAAATTCAGGCTTGATAGACTCAGGGTCAAAGAATCCTAATTGTCCAATTTCACGAATGGTTCTAACTAGTTCTTCTTTACTGTATTTGTTACCTGGTTTTGTTCTTAACTCACGATAAATTACGTGGTCATTTGTTTTGTCGTTACCAGTAACGTATATTTTGTTGAAATAGGCAATTGGACCTTCAGTAATTCTAATTTCAAAATCAATAGTATCATTAACCGTTTTTACCTCTACAGCATTAATTTTTGAGAACAAATAACCGTTGTTTTGGTACAAGTTTGTAATATCTTCACCATCAGGTTTTGAATTGTCTGCAATTCTTTTTTCAAGCATTACACCATTATAAACTTCTCCTTTTTTGATTCCTAAATAACGATTTAACTGCTGATCTGAGTAAACGGTATTTCCTAAGAATTTGATATTTCCAAAGTAATACTTGTTTCCTTCTTCGACATTGATTTTAATGCCAAGCATATTTTTCTCTTTGTTATATTTAACAGAGTCATAAATAATACGTGCATCACGATATCCTTTTTCTTTGTATGCCGAGATAACTTTTTCTAAGTCGGTTTTGTATTTTTCTGGAATAAATTTAGAAGCTTTTAAAACACGGAAAACATTTTTCTGTTTCGTGTCTTTCATCGCGGCTCTTAATTGACTTTCTGTAAGTTGTTTATTTCCAGTGAAGTCGATATTGCTGATTTTTACTTTGTCGCCTTTGTCTATACGCACCAACATATTAACCTGATTACCGGCAATTGTATCTGGTGTCGTTGTAATGGTAACTTTAGTATTGTAAAAACCGTCTTTTTTGTATTTGTTTTCGATGTAGTTTTTCGTGGTAGTAATTAAGTTCTCGTTTACAATTTTGTTTTTGGTTAAATTGTTGTCCTTAATTAAAGCTTCGATTTTGCTTTTCTTTACACCAGTGATTTTAACTTCATTAAGCTTTGGAAGCTCAACAATATTTAAATCTAGATAAATACTGTCATTTTGAACTCTATTAATGTAAAAAGCGATTTCGTCAAAAAGACCAAGTTTGCCTAATTTCTTAATTGCACCAGTGATTTCTTCTCCCGGTACAGTTATCTCTTGACCTGTTTGAAGTCCAGAAAATGTTACTACAGTTTGTTCGTTAAAGCTAATCTTACCAACTACAGAAACTTTGGCCAGTATATACTTTTTTCCTTGATCAAAAGGAACTCTTTCTTGTGCTTTAATTTGTGAAAAACTACCCAAAAGTAAAAGGGTAAAGACTATTTGTATTCTTTTTTGTAACACTAAAAAATTATTTAATTTGTTCACTGGTTTTTCCAAATCTACGTTCTCTTTTTTGATAACTAATAATAGCCTCATATAAATCTTGATCTTTAAAGTCTGGCCACAAGACATTAGTAAAATACAATTCTGCATAGGCGATCTGCCATAGCAAAAAATTACTTATTCTATGTTCTCCACTTGTTCGTATTAACAAATCTACATCAGGTAAATTTTGCGTGTAAAGATGCTCATTTATAATTGAATCGTCAATAGCGTCTATTGAAATTATATTATTTTTAACTTTATCACTGATGATTCTAACGGCATTTACCAATTCTTCTCTCGATCCGTAACTTAAAGCTAGCGTAAGAGTAAGACGAGTATTGTTTTTAGTTTTATCAATTACATCAAGCAGTTCTCTTTGTGCGGATTTTGGTAATTTTTCAAGATTCCCAATTGCATTAAGTCTGATGTTGTTTTCCTGAAGCGTAACTAGTTCTTTTTTTAATGAATTGATTAAAATTTTCATTAATGCTTCAACTTCTAGTTTAGGACGATTCCAGTTTTCTGTAGAAAAAGCATATAAGGTTAAGTAATCGATACCAAGCTTAGCGCAAGTTGTAATTGTTTTTTTTACAGATTTTGTGCCATTTTCATGTCCAAATGCTCTTAGGAAGCCTTGTTGTTTGGCCCAGCGTCCGTTTCCGTCCATAATAATGGCCAGATGTTTTGGTAAGTTTGATTGATCTATAGAGTCTATTAAATTCATTGTATTATTGTGCGCAATAGCAAGGTTTTTGTCCAAAGGTATACGTTAGCGTTAAACCCGAGAAAACATACCAATCATTGTTGTTTAAATTTCCAAATTTTAAAATGTTTGCATTGCTGGTGTTTGGATTGCTGCCATCAATGTTATCTGTAAACGTATATCGTGCTCCAACTTCGGCCGCTAAGACAAAGCGAGATGTTATATTTGATTTTATACCCAGTGTCATTGGTATTGCAAATGAATTTGAGTTTGTGCTTTGTGTAATATTTTGGGTTGTCTTATAGCGATACAATCCATCATAAATAAAAAAACTTAATCCAGAGTATATATAAGGTGTAATTTTTCTGTGATAATCATGCAAATTAAAATCAAAAAAATTAAACTCCAAACCCGCAGAGATTTCTTTTACGTTATTTTCAAAGCGATATCCTCTTCCGCTTCTTCCTGTTTCATCGGAGTCTAAATCATTTCCCGCAATGGTAGATTGCGTGTAAGAAATTCGATAAGAGTGACGAGGGCTTTTGTTCCATTTATACAAAACGCCAAAAGCCAGCTTATCTGGATTTATGTAAGTTGTGCTTCCCACATCGCCTACAAAGTTGCTTCCGCCAAGAAAAACACCAATCTCATTGATTTGAGCATTTAGTGTAATAAAGGGAAAAAAACATAACAATAAATTAAAAATTTTCTTCATTTAATTCAGAATTGCGTGCAAATATAATAATTATCGATACGAATCAACGTTCCTTTACATAAATGTGCTTTTTTTTCAATTTACAATATGAATTTGAGACATTTAATGATGATTCACTACAGGCAGAACGAGAAAATGTCCTATTATCGTATAGTATTAAGTAAGAAATAGGGTTAATTTCTCTTGTCTTCGCCCCAGAGCAATTTGTTTCTTAATGTTTTTAAGAAAGTTTCGCCTGGTATTTCGACCATTTTTATTTTGTAATCAGTTTTTTTGATCTTTAAAATTGATTCGTTTTTTACAGAAGAAGTTCTAGAGTCTAATGAAACCAAATATTGATCTTCTCTGCCTGAAACGCGCAATGTAATTTCTGTGTCGTCTGGTATAACAAGTGGTCTTGCGGTTAAGTTATGCGGTGCAATAGGAGTAATGACTAGACTTTTTACATCTGGCGTTAAAATTGGTCCGCCGCAGCTTAATGAATATCCTGTAGAGCCGGTAGGCGTAGAAATGATTAAGCCGTCTGCCCAATACGAACTTAAGTATTCGTTGTTTAGGTGAGTTTCTACAGTAATCATCGAAGTAGTATCTTTTCGACTTACTGTAACTTCGTTCATTGCGAAATTAAGTTCTGCAAAGGCATCATTTTTAGGTTCGCACGTTAAACCAAGTAACGTTCGTTCAGATGTGGTGTAGTTTTGGTCAATAACATACTGCAGTAAGCTGTCGATATTTTCTTTTTGAACTTTCGCCAAAAAACCTAATCTGCCTGCATTTATACCTAAAAGTGGAACACCTGAACTGCGAACTAAAGCAGCTGCTCTTAACATTGTTCCGTCGCCTCCAATACTAATCAACATCTCAAAGCTATCATCTAAAATTGTGCTTGATGAAAAAGTAGAATACTCTTTTTTGACAAGCTGCTTTTCATAGAGCATTTCCAAAAAGTTTTCTTCAATGACAATTTCGACATTATTTGAAGTAAGAAACAAGAAAATGTCTTTTATAATTGGTTCAGTGCTGTTTTGATAATATTGTCCGTAAATGGCTATTTTCATTCGTCTTAATTAGATAATGAGGAAATGTGTTAATTTGATAATTTATTTAGTTGAGAACATTTTCTAATTTTCTCATTGACCAATTTTCTAATTTAAATATTAAGATATTTGTCTAAATAATCAGAGCGTTCTTTTAAGCTGTTAATATAAGTGTCTTCTTGGTGTTCTGAGATTATTTCATAACCATATCTTCTGTAAGTTTGAATTATCTCATTCATTGCACCTAATCCTATTTTTATGGTAATTTGAACATTTTCTAAATCAGCTTCAGAGACAAAGCATCCTAGTATTTTTCCGTTATTGCTTTCAACGATTTGTGTTACCTCACTCATCGAATAGTCTAAAAGACCTTTTTGAACAATAATAATTCCGCCTTGCTCTTTTATAAAAGGAGTTTCTTGAAAGAACTTCATAATGTCCTCTATCTCATAATAGCCTACATAAGAGTTGTTTTCGTCAAGAACAGGAATTGTATTGGTGTGGTTTTTTGCAAAAACTTCTAAAACATCCAGCCAAATCATTGATTTTCTAGCAAAAAAACGTTCTAAAGTATATTTGTAATCAATTATTTTTTTATCTGAATCAAAAGTTTCAACATCATCAGAAGAAATACTTCCAATGAAAATTCCTTCCTCCAAAACAGGGAAATGAGAAAAATTTACCTCGGCAAAAAAGTCTTGAACCGATGCTATAGTTTCCTGACCATCAATTGGTCCGAAATCATTGGTGATATAGTTTGTAATTTCTGTCATAAATCAATTGGAGATATTTCATGCAAAATAATCAAAAAATACCAAAAACTGCTGCGTTTTACTTTGTATTTTTGTCGTAACAAATATAGTGTTACTAGAATTAATTATCTATTTATATGACAAAGTTAAGTGTAAATATCAATAAAATCGCAACGCTTAGAAATGCACGCGGTGGAAATGTTCCTGATTTATTAAAAGTTGCTGTCGATATACAACGTTTTGGAGGACAAGGAATCACGATTCATCCACGTCCAGACGAACGACATATTCGGTATCAAGATGCGCGCGATTTAAAAGCAATTGTTACTACGGAATATAATATTGAAGGAAATCCGCAGCATAATTTTATTGATTTAGTTCTTGAATGCAAGCCTGATCAAGTTACATTAGTTCCAGATGCGATTGGTGCCATTACCTCTTCGGCAGGTTGGGATACAATAGCAAATCAATCTTATTTAACAGAAGTTATTCAAGAGTTCCAACGAAACGGAATTAGGACTTCTATTTTTGTAGATCCGGTTTTGGAGGTTATTGAAGGAGCGAAAAAAACAGGAACAGATCGAATTGAATTGTACACTGAAGCTTTTGCACATCAATATGATTTGGGGAATAAAAACGGAATAGATCCTTATGTTGAAGCTGCAAAATTGGCAAATGAATTAGGTTTAGGAATAAATGCCGGACATGATTTGAGTTTAGATAATATTCAGTTTTTCAAACAAAACATTCCAGGATTATTAGAGGTTTCTATTGGTCATGCTTTGATTTCAGAAGCGCTTTATCTTGGTTTAGATAATGTTGTAAATATGTATTTGAATAAATTGAAATAAGTTTCCTAAAAGATTCTTAGAAAGGATAAATAAATATTTAATGTAAAAATAAATGTTATACTCAAAAATAGAAGGCGAAGGAAAACCATTTATTATCATGCATGGATTTCTTGGTATGTCTGACAATTGGAAAACACTTGCAGGACAATATGTAGAAGCAGGATTTCAGGTTCATATTTTAGATTTACGAAATCATGGGCGCAGTTTTCATTCTGATGAATGGAGTTATGAAGCAATGGTTCAGGATGTGTTTGAATATTGTAAGGTAAATAATCTAACTAGAATTGATATTCTTGGGCATTCAATGGGCGGGAAAGTAGCTATGCTTTTTGCGACAACGCACCCTGAAATTGTAGATAAATTAATCGTTGCAGATATTGGTCCTAAATTCTATAAACAGCATCATCAAGATATTTTGGCAGGGTTGAACGCGGTTGATTTTTCTGTAAAGCCAAGTCGAAATGATGTTGAGGAAATAGTAGCGCAGTACGTGCCTGACTTTGGAACTCGTCAGTTTTTATTAAAAAATTTATATTGGAAAGAACCTGGTCAGTTAGCATTTAGATTTAATCTCGCTGTTTTTAATAATAATTTGGATGCAATTGGAAAACCGCTGGCAGATAATTTGGTTTTTGATAAGCCGACATTATTTATAAGAGGCGGAAATTCAGGTTATATTCAGGATTCAGATCTTGAAGATATTCGAAAACATTTTCCTAATTTAAAATTAGAAACCATTCCAAATGCAGGGCATTGGCTTCATGCTGAAAATCCAAAAATGTTTTTTGAATTGACAACAACGTTTTTAAAAGAGTAATTTTTTTGATAAAAAAAGTATTACTTTTATTAAAATTTAAAAAGAAAAAGATATGAAATTATTACTTAGACTTCTTATTACGGCTGCTTTAGTTTTGTTAATTGCTAACTTTCTTACAGGAGTGCATGTGGCCAGTTTTACTACGGCAATTATCGTTGCAGTGGTTTTAGGATTATTGAATCTTTTTATAAAACCAATATTGGTTATTTTGACATTGCCGGTAACAGTGGTTACATTGGGATTGTTTTTATTGGTTATTAATGCTGTCATCATTTTGTTGTGCACTAATATTGTAGGAGGATTTGCAGTTGATTCATTATGGACAGCTTTATTGTTTAGTGTTATATTATCTATTCTGCAATCTATTACATATAAAATAGTAGGAGACGATAAATAACAAGGTATTAAAGTGACTTAAAAACCGCTTCAAATACAATATATTAAAAACTTGGTTGGGTTGCAAAAATTTTATAATTTTGCAACCCAATTTTATTATGTAAATTAAAGAAGAAGATGGATATTAAAAGAGTAGCAATAGACGCTGTGAATGAAACGATTGTATTAAACGTTGTTCACATGGATTATAAAGGTCAAGTAGCAAAAAGAATAAACGAAAAAATGCCATTGGCTACCGTGAAAGGTTTTAGAAAAGGACAAGTTCCTAAAGACCTTGTTGAAAAACAATACGGAAAAGCGATCAAGCAAGAAGAAGTTAAAAAAGTAGTTGATTTAGCTTTAGAGCGTTTTGTTCAATCTGAAAGATTAAATCTTTTAGGAACTCCTCTTGCTAAAGAAAACGAAAACTTTGATTGGGATGCTGAAGAACTAACTTTCGAATATGAAATTGGTTTAGTTCCTAATTTCGAAATTGATTTAGAAGCAAAAAATAATATCGTAAAATATATCGTAACGGCTGATGATAAATTAATCGACGGTCAAGTAGAGCGTATCCAAAAACAATTCGGAAAAGCAATCCCGCAAGAAGTGGTGTCTGCAGATTCTGATTTAACTGGAACTTTCTCAAACGAAGAAAAAGGTATCAACAATACAACTACAATTTCATTATCTACTTTCAATAAAGCTGCTGGAGATAAATTCATCGGTAAAAAAGTTGGAGATGTTGTTGCAGTAAGCACAAAAGGTTTATTTGAAGATGATCACCAATTAATGGATTACTTAAAAGTATCTCATGATGATGTTCACGGTTTAGATATCGAAGTAAACTTTGCTATTGAAGCAATCAACGGAGCTGAATTAGCTGAATTAAACCAAGAGTTATTTGATAAACTTTTTGGAGAAGGAAAAGTAGCTTCTTTAGAAGATTTAAAATCTAAAATTAAAGAAGACGCTGAAGCTCAATTTGCACAACAAGCAGATCAAAAATTATTATTAGACGTTCAAGATTTCTTGATCGAAAGCACAAAATTTGATTTACCAGCTGAATTCCTTAAAAAATGGTTACAAACTGTTGGAGAGAAAAAACTTTCTGCAGAAGAAGCTGAAGTTGAATACGCAAGATCTGAAAAAGGTTTACGTTTTCAATTAATCGAAGGAAAAGCTATGGCACAAAGTAATATCCAAATTACATTTGATGATTTGAAAGCTTTTACAACAGGCGCTATCAAACAACAAATGGCTCAATTTGGTCAAACTAACCCAACTGACGAAGAAGTTCAAGGAATTGTAGCAAGAGTTTTATCTAACCAAGAAGAGGTGAAAAGACTTTCTGAGCAAGTTGTAGCAGAGAAATTGTTAGAATTGTTTAAAGAAAAAGCAAATCCAACAACTAAAGAAGTAACTTACGAAGAATTTATTGCTGCTTCTTACGGAGAATAAATTTTAGTCTGAAAGTCGAGAGTTGTAAAGTCAAAAGTTAAGAAGCAGACTTCATTAACTTGATTTTAAAAATTAAGATTTTATTACAGAAACTGAAAGATAAAAATAATTATATTTGAACGTCAATGGAAGTTTTTCTTCTATTGACGTTCTTTTTTTGTTTCAGGTTTCAGTTGGTGAACGTTTCTTAGAAAAAAACTTAGAATCTTAGCAGCTTGGAATCTTAGTATCTTAAAAAAGAAGACAAATTGACATCCTTTAGAAAGAGGTACAACCTTTGATAAAAGAATATATATATTAAATAAAGTAAAACTTAGAACAGATACATATGAACTACGGTAAAGAATTCAAAAAATTTGCTACAAAGCATCAAGGAGTAAACGCGATGTACTATGACAAAATCATAGCAGCGATGAATCCAACTAATATGACTCCATATATTATCGAAGAACGTCAGTTGAATATTTCTCAATTAGATGTGTTTTCAAGATTGATGATGGATAGAATTATTTTTTTAGGAACAGGTATCGATGATCAAATTGCAAACATCGTTCAAGCTCAATTATTATTTTTAGAAAGTGCTGATGCTTCAAAAGATATTCAAATTTACTTAAACTCTCCGGGAGGAAGCGTTTATGCAGGATTAGGAATTTACGATACAATGCAATACATCAAGCCAGACGTAGCAACAATTTGTACAGGAATGGCAGCTTCTATGGGAGCAGTTTTATTATGCGCAGGAGCGGCAGGAAAACGTTCAGCTTTACCACATTCAAGAGTTATGATTCACCAGCCGTCAGGAGGAGCACAAGGAGTTGCAACTGATATGGAAATCAACTTACGCGAAATGTTGAAATTGAAAGATGAATTATACAATATCATCTCGCAGCATTCAGGACAAACTTTTGACAAAGTGCACAAAGACAGTGAGCGTGATTACTGGATGATTGCTGACGAAGCAAAAGAATACGGAATGATTGATGAAGTATTAAGAAGAGGATAATTTTTTTAAAGGTTGAAAGTTGCAGGAACGAATGTTCTAAGATTGACATGAAACCTGAAACAAAATTAAACTTGAAACAAAAAATAAAGATTAAGCTGTAAAGGAGTTAAGTTTTTAAGTTTTAAATTAAAAAGCTTAGAAACTTAGTATCTTTGCAGCTTAGTAACTTAAATAAAGAATGGCAAAAGTAGTATTAGAATGTTCGTTTTGTGGAAGAAAAAAGCCAGAAACTAATTTATTAATCGCGGGTATCAATGCACATATCTGTGATAAGTGTATTGAACAAGCACACGGAATTGTATTAGAAGAATTAAAATCAAGCGGAAGCTCAAAACTTGTAGGTGACTTAATTTTAAAGAAACCAAAAGAAATTAGAGCTTTCTTAGATCAATACGTTATCGGACAAGACCAGACTAAAAAAGTAATGTCGGTTGCAGTTTACAATCATTACAAACGTTTAATGCAGCAGCAATTAGACGACGAAGTAGAGATTGAAAAAAGTAACATTATCATGGTTGGTCAAACCGGAACAGGAAAAACATTGGTTGCTAAAACAATCGCAAAAATGTTAGACGTTCCTTTGGCTATTGTTGATGCAACTGTATTAACAGAAGCAGGTTATGTAGGAGAAGATGTTGAAAGTATTTTGACACGTCTACTACAAGCTGCAGATTATGATGTAACCAAAGCTGAAAGAGGAATTGTATTTATTGATGAAATTGATAAAATTGCACGTAAGAGCGATAATCCATCAATAACGCGTGACGTTTCTGGAGAAGGTGTTCAGCAGGCATTATTAAAATTATTAGAAGGAACAGTTGTAAACGTACCACCAAAAGGAGGACGTAAACACCCAGATCAAAAATTTGTTGAGGTAAATACTCAAAACATCTTATTTATTGCTGGTGGTGCTTTTGATGGAGTGGAGCGTATTATTTCAAAACGTTTAAACCGTCAAGCAGTTGGATATTCAACTTCTAAAAATGTTGATAATATTGACAAAGACAATTTACTGCAATATATTATTCCTAAAGATATTAAAGATTTTGGATTGATTCCAGAGATTATTGGTCGTTTGCCAGTTCTAACACATATGGATCCGTTAGATCGCGAAACACTTCGTGCGATTTTAACACAGCCTAAAAATGCACTAGTAAAACAATATCAGAAATTATTTTTAATGGATGAGGTTGAATTTACCATTACAGATGAAGCATTAGATTTTATTGTTGATAAAGCATTAGAGTATAAATTAGGAGCTCGTGGATTACGTTCGCTTTGCGAAGCAATCTTAACAGATGCAATGTACGAACTGCCTAGTTCAGATGATAAAGTTTTATCTATTGATAAAGATTATGCAGAGCATACTTTAAGTAAAAACTTATTGAAGCGTATGGAAATTGCTTCTTAAATCTTGATATTACTTTGTCAAAGTTCAAAACTTTGACAAAGTTTCTTTCATAAACCTGTTCATTTAATTGAGCAGGTTTTTTTTATGCTTTTTTAGAATTTCAACCCATTTTCGGGTAATTTAAATAAATTCGTACAAATTAATTTATTGTAAGAATTTATTCTATATATTTGATTTGTAGTTTTAATCTTAAATATTATAAATTATGAAGCAAAAAATTCAAAAAATTATTATTTTAAGTACTGTAATGATAATTTCAGTCACTTTTTTGAGGTGTCAAAAAGATGAGGATTTATTAAGTCCAGAAATTAAGAATGTTTCACTTGCCAAAGAATGGTTTAAAAAATATGAAGGAAATGGAGATAATCTTGATTTGTTTAAAAATTTAAATTACGAATGGGAAAATGCCGAGATTAAAGAAACCAAAGATGGTGCTCAATTAATTGTCGTTCCAATTGCAGAAGCAAAAAAAGACGAAAGCGAAACTTGGGAACAAAGGCTTTACATTTATAAATTAAATAGGAATGGGTATAAAGCACTCTTATATGAGTTTTATCCTGATAAAGATACTGAAGATATTGTAAGTGTAGAATCAAATGGTTTTAACGGATATATTGCTGCTTGGGATCTAAAATCAGGTTTTATAAAATCTGCAAAGTTTATAAATGATGTAGCTGTAGAAAATGGAGAAGTAGAAGTTTTATCTAAAGATAAAGTAAATATAAAAAATATTACTGCTAAAGTACCTCAGGAATCGGATGATGGTAATTCATCTTTGCCTGTAACTTCTGGTATACAAGTATATTTAAGACCAGTAGTGGTTCAGAACAATTACATAGATGCACAGTATTACACACCAAGAGGGAAAGATATTACAGGAGGGAGTTCAGCAGATTATACTTCTGGTTATGTAGGCGACGGTGGTACAGGTGGAAATGCAAGTGGAAATCCAATTATGCCTCCTCCTCCAAAATTACCTATAAGTGATATTAAAAAGTTCTTAAGTTGCTTAAATACAGCAACAAGTGCAAATTTAACCGTTTATGCAGAAAAAACTAATTTAGCAAAGGTTAATGTAGGTCATGCTTTTATATCTATTTCGCAAGGTAATAATGTAATGATTTATGGATTTTATCCAGAAAACGGATATGATAAATCATTTTCTGGACCAGGAATAATGGGTGAAAATGGGGAGCATGCTTATGATGTATCAGGAAATATAGGACAAATTACTCCACAGCAATTACAGAAAATTATATCTTTGTCAGAAAAATATCAAAATAGTTGGTACGATTTAGATGCTAATAATTGTTCAGATTTTACAGCTGATGTATTGAATATTGTGGGAGTTGCAAGTAATAATTCGTTCGAGACACCTGGTACAGTTGCGAACACATTACAAAAAGTGCCAAATCATACTTCTAATCCAAGTTATGCACCAAAAACGAAAAGAACATGTCCATAATAAAAATTCTAAAAATAGTAGCAATAATTTCATTTTTAATGCTACCAGGGCTTAGTGAAAATGGAATTCCATATTTTGCCTTTTTATTATTCTGCTTACGTCAATTTATTACTAGTCTATCTGGTAATTCAGATTCGATATTTTGGCAAGGATTTCTTGTTTTGCCTATATTGGCAACTTTAATTGTTTTTCTTATTAGCAAAGTCAATAAAATTTTGTCTTTTTGCTTTTTAGGTTTATTAATAACACAGATACCTAGTTTAATAACTAATTATAAAAGAATCGATTTTTTGTTTTTATTTCTTTTTTTGACTTTTATAATATCGTCAATTTGTGTAATTGTGTTAATAAAAAAGAAACGGAGGTGAAATATTCATTTTTATGATTATTGAAAAGCATGGAAATTGCTTCTTATCTCAAATAACTTTGTCAAAGTTTACTTTTAAACCTGTTCATTAAATTGAGCAGGTTTTTTTAAAAAATTTTCTATTGCACCCTAAACTTCTCTCGATATTCAATAGGTTTCATTCCGACCATTTTATAAAATACTTTTCTAAAAGCTTTCGGGTCATTATATCCCGTTTTTTCAATAATCTCTGAAATAGAAAGCTGCGTTTGCTCCAGATATTTTTTAGAACTCTCGACTCTAATATTTTGCAGATATTCAATTGGCGGAATCCCGGTAACTTGTTTAAAACGACGCGTCATGTTTCTGGCACTGGTGGGAATGTCTTTTGTGATTTCTTCCAGTTTTTCTATGCTGTGGTATTGGCTTTCAATTTTATGCTGTAACATAGCAACCAAAGTATCATTATGCAGATGATTTGGCCTAAAAGTGCTGAAATAACTTTGTTTGTATCGATTTAAATCAATAGAGAAAATCTTGGCAATTTGTACTGCAATTTCATTGCCGCAATATTTTTGAACCAAAAGAATCAACAAATGAAATGTTGAGGTCGAGCCGCCGCTTGTATACAAACTGCCATCAGCAGTTAAAGTTTCTTCTGGTTTTAGTTTTACCATCGGAAAAGCTTTTGTAAAAGCACTGCAGGCATCAACATGAGTAGTAGCCAGTTTTTCGTTTAATAATCCTGATGCAGCAAACAAAAATGCTCCTGTGCAAAAGCTTGCCAGTTCAGCTCCAGATTGGTGCTGTTTTTTTAACCATGGAATAAAGTTTTTATTCTTCGCGATCATTCCGCTCATATCATCAGTAGTGAAAGCAGGAATCAAAATCAAATCCAAAACTTTGTTTGAAGTTTCAATAGAGTTGGTTTCATATCCAAATAAAGATTCCTCATTAATTTGTTCTACTGATTGAAAAACCATAATATTAAATGGTTTTTCAGGTTCTTTACTTAATTTATTAGCTGTTTCAAATACTTCTAAAATGGCAGCAATACTCAACAATTTATACTCGTGAGGGACGATTAAACCTACTCTTGTGCTCATGATTCTGTGGTTTTTTGGAAGATTAATGATGTAACAAATGTAAGTAAAATGTCTCAAATGCCCCTAAAGTTGACTTTTATTGTATCCTAAAGCCGATAGTAATATTCTAAATTTGCTTTAAATAATTTGTAACTTTAGATATTATGGAGACAAAAATTTATATAAATCTTGCTGTAAAAGATTTAAAAAGAGCAATTTCATTTTTTAATAAATTGGGATTTTCTACCAATTTGAAATTTACAAATGAAAAGGGAGCCTGTATTATTATTGGTAAAAACATAAATGTAATGCTTTTGCTTGAAGAGTTTTATAAAACGTTTACCGATAAAGAGATTTGTGATTCAAATACAACCAGCGAAGTCCTTATTTCTATTTCTGTTGAAACACGTAAAGAGGTCGACGAAATAATAGACAAGGCAGTCAAAGCAGGAGGAACAGATTATCAAAAAGCAAACGATTATGGATGGATGTATCAAAGAACTTTTTTAGATTTAGACGGACATCATTGGGAAGTTTTCTTTATGGATGAAACTCAAATTCCAGAGCAGATGTAATTTTTAAAAGAAAAAAAATGATTACAGTTCAAAATACAATTAATGCATCTATAGAGAAAGTATGGGATTTTTGGATTTCTCCAAAACACATACAAAACTGGAATTATGCTTTTGACGACTGGCATACGCCTCAAGCAGAAAATGATTTACAGGTAAAAGGTAAATTTAAATACGTAATGGAGACCAAAGATAAAAGCGCAGGTTTCGATTTTGAAGGTGAGTATATCAAAATAGAAAAATTTAGATTAATAGAATATAAGCTTTTAGATAACAGAACAGGAAGCGTTCATTTTGAAGATTATGGCAGCAAGGTAAAAGTAACAGAAGTATTTGAACCCACAAAAGATGATTCTGAAAGCATGCAGAAACAATGGTGTCAGGCTGTAATTAACAATTTTAAAAAATACGTAGAAAATATTGAATAACAATAATTTTAAAAAAAAATATAAACAATGATAACAGTACAAAATACAGTCAATGCATCAATAAGTAAAGTTTGGGATTTTTGGACCTTACCGGAACATATCACAAAATGGAGTTTTGCCTCTCCAGATTGGCACACACCTTATGCCGAAAATGATTTGCAAGAAGGAGGAAAGTTCAAATCGACTATGGCCGCAAAAGATGGCAGTATGAGTTTTGATTTTGAAGGTGAATACACACTGGTGCAGCCAAATGAAAATATTGAATACATAATGGCCGACGGCAGAAAGGTTGAAATTACTTTTAAGGAAACGGAAAATGGAGTAGAAATAATTGAAAGTTTTGACCCAGAAACTCAAAATCCTGAAGAAATGCAGCGCGGCGGCTGGCAGGCCATTTTGGATAACTTTAAAAGATATGTAGAGAATAATTAATTCTTTTAGAGAACAAAGTTGCAAAGAAGCAAAGGTTCAAAGGGAAAAACTTAGCGTCTTAGAACCTTAGCACTTTAAAAAATAAGTTTAACGAAAAACATCAAAAAATGACAAAGCAAATATGGCTGAATCTGCCAGTGAAAGAGGTGGCGGTTTCAAAAGCTTTTTTTTCGAAAATAGGATTCTCTTTTAATGAAGAACATGATACGCCAAGTTCAACCTGTATGGTCGTTGGTGAAGGGAAATTTGTGGTAATGCTTTTTGAAGAATCACTTTTTGCGAGTTTTTCTCAAAACAATTTAACCGATACAAAATTAAGCTCTGAAGTTTTGATTTCGATTGATGCAGAAAGCAAAGAAGAAGTCGATGAACTAGCTCAAAAAGTGCAAGATGCCGGCGGTACTATTTTTGCTCCACCTGCTGAAAGTCAAGGTTGGATGTATGGCTTCGGTTTTGCTGATACAGACGGTCATCGATGGAATGTTTTATTTATGGATTTTGCTAAATTATCTTAATTATGGAAACCTTAGAATTTAAAATACGAATTAAAGCTCCGGCCGAAAAAGTTTGGAGTGTTTTATGGGATGAGGAAACGTATAAAAAATGGACTAGTGTTTTTTGCGAAGGATCTCATACTATAAGCGACTGGAACGAGGGTGATAAAATACATTTTATGTCACCAAACGGAGAAGGAATGTATAGTATAATCGAAACAAAAACACCAAACGAATATATGGCTTTTAAGCATATAGGCGAAATAAAAGATTTTAAAGAACAGCCTCTCAACGAAGAAACAAAAAAATGGAGCGGGGCAATGGAAACTTACAGATTAATTCGAGATGATGAATTTACAGATTTGATTGCACAAGTCGATTCGGGCGAAAAATTTGTCGATTATTTTAAAGAAGTTTTTCCAAAAGGTTTAGAAGTAGTTAAAGAAATTTCGGAGATGTAAATTACAATAACAAAATCAATTAGAACAAAGAATAGTAACAAACAAAAAACAAAAAATCATGACAACAGTAAATCCTTATTTAGTTTTTAATGGAAATTGCGAAGAAGCATTTCTACATTACAAATCCGTATTTGGCGGAGAATTTCCATATATTGGAAAATTTAAAGACATGCCCGCTGCTGAAGATGGAGGCTGTACTCAAGTTTCAGAAAAAGAAGCCAACCGTATCATGCACGTTTCACTGCCTATTGGGAATACCATCTTAATGGGAAGCGACAGCACCGAACAATCAGGCGATGTGAAATTTGGAGGAAATTTTTCTGTTTCGGTTAATGTCGAAAGTACAGAAGAAGCAGACCGAATTTTTAACGGACTTTCAGAAGGCGGGAACGTTTTTATGCCAATGGATAAAACATTTTGGGGCGCTTATTTTGGAATGTTCACGGACAAATTTGGCATTAACTGGATGGTAAATTTTGATCAAACTCCAAAATAATTTTTATCACTGTGAATTCACGAATTGTGTAAGCATAGTGCTTAAAAAAATATGAATTCGAAGCTGAAAAAAAATCAAATTTAAATTTTGTTACGTTATTTTAATAGCGGAACATAATTGTTAAATTACTCAAAAAAGCACATTATTATGTGCTTTTTTGCTGTAAAAAAATAACTGTTATTCTTTTTTATCATCAAGAGATTGTCGATTTTTGTCGCTTCGTAAAATCAATTCAGATAACATGGCAATAGAGAATAAAGAAATTATTTTATTAAAAGTTTCAGGACATGATAAACCAGGAGTTACAGCTGGTTTAACAGCGGTATTAGCGGCTTATGATGCTGTTATTCTTGATATTGGACAAGCCGATATTCATGACACGCTTTCTTTAGGAATTTTGTTTGAGATCGAAGCAGGTTCTACTTCTGGTCCAGTTTTGAAAGATTTGCTGTTTAAAGCTTATGAATTAGAAGTGAAAGTAAAGTTTATTCCAATTTCCCTTGAAGATTACGAAAAGTGGGTAAAAACACAATCTAAACAGCGTTATATCATTAATATTTTAGGAGAAAAATTGGCTGCGTCGCAATTAGCTGCCGTAGCAAAACTTTTGTCCGATCAAAATTTAAATATCGTTTCTATAATAAGATTAACAGGAAGAACTTCTGTTGTTGAAAAAGAAGAATATCCAAGATCTTGTATACAATTATCACTAACAGGAGATATTGTAGATAAGATTGCCATGACAGCAAGTTTCATGGAAATTTCCAGAACCTTAAACGTAGATATTTCTTTTCAAGAAGATAATATTTACAGACGAAACCGTCGTTTAGTGTGCTTTGATATGGATTCAACTTTAATTCAAACTGAAGTTATAGATGAACTGGCAGAGTTGAATGGAGTGGGGCCTCAAGTAAGAGCAATCACAGAATCGGCAATGAACGGAGAAATTGATTTCAACGAAAGTTTTAAACAACGTATGGCTTTGTTAGAAGGTTTGAGCGAAGAAGTTTTGCATAATGTTGCCGTAAATTTACCAATTACACAAGGAGCGCATCGTTTGATGAAAGCCCTAAAATATTACGGTTATAAAACCGCAATTCTTTCTGGAGGATTTACGTATTTTGGAGATTATCTTCAAAAAGAACTTGGAATCGATTATGTGCATGCGAATCAATTAGAGATTAAAGACGGAAAATTAACCGGTAAATATTTAGGTGATATTGTAGATGGACAAAAGAAAGCTGAACATCTAAAAGCTATCGCCGAAAAAGAAGGAATTCACATCAACCAAACTATTGCTGTGGGTGACGGAGCAAACGATTTGCCAATGCTGAACTTAGCTGGTTTAGGAATCGCTTTCCACGCAAAGCCAAAAGTAAAAGAAAGCGCTTCAACATCAATTTCAAGTTTAGGACTTGACGGAGTTCTGTATCTTTTAGGATATCATGACCGCTATATTGATATGATGTAAATAAAACAGTTTGTCATTTCGACGTAAGGAGAAATCACAATCGAAACTCCATAAAGTGAATCGTCAATCTTTGTCGATTATTGTGTGTGATTTCTCCTTACGTCGAAATGACATTCAGAACTTAATAAAAAAATAAAGCCTTAGTTTTTATAGAAAAGCTGAGGTTTTTTTATGGGCATGTCCCTCTGGCACGGATAGTCCTCATGCGACTTAGTGGAATTAATCTTTAAGAGAAAAGACAAGTTTTAAAAAGCATTTTTTATTATCCATTGCCTCCTGCTTTAGCTGGAGTAATATTGATTGAATAGATTTTTGGCTTTAGCCAAATTAATTAGGCATGTAGAATTTGGCTAAAGCCAAGAAAAGATGCATTTATACCACTAGCTAAAGCTAGTGGCTATGGAAAAATAGATATTAAAATTCGTGCTAATTAGTGAAATTAGTGGCAAGTCTTAAATCCTACATCTCCTTCAACTGCTCCAAATAATCTCTCTGATTTGAAAGTCTAGGAATCTTATGCTGTCCGCCAAGTTTATCACGTTCCTTTAACCAGTCATAGAATAAGTTTTCGCGAGCTACATTAATTACCAAAGGATTTAGTGTCATATTGTTGTAGCGTTTCGCTTCGTAATCAGAGTTTAAAGTTTGCAGCGTTTCATCCAGTACTTTTTGGAAAAGACCAACATCGGCAGGTTTTTTCTTGAATTCGATCATCCATTCGTGTGCGCCTTTTTCTTTGTCTTGCATAAAAATAGGAGCAACCGTATAATCGATAACTTCCGTATGTGTAATTTGACAGGCTTTTGCAATGGCTTGATCTGTGTTTTCGACCATTAATTCTTCTCCAAAAACATTAATATGATGTTTTGTTCTTCCCGTAACCCTTATTCTGTATGGATTTAAAGAAGTAAAACGAACGGTATCGCCAATTAGATAGCGCCATAAGCCAGAATTGGTTGTAATAACAATAGCGTAGTTTTTATTCAATTCTACATCAGCTAAACGAACTACCTTTTGATTTGGAGTTCCAAAAGTTTCCATTGGAATAAATTCATAGAAAATTCCGTAATCGAGCATCAATAATAAATCGCTGGAATTGTTTAAATCCTGAATCGCAAAAAAGCCTTCAGAAGCATTGTAAATCTCGTAATATTTAAAATCTTTACTCGGTAAAATTTTCTTGTATTGTTCTCTGTAAGGAGAGAAACTCACACCTCCGTGAAAATAAACCTCAAGATTCGGCCAAAGTTCTAATAAACTTTGCTTGCCTGTATTTTCTAAAACTTTGTTCATTAAAACCAGCATCCAGGAAGGAACTCCTGCAAAACTAGTTACATTTTCGTTTTTTGTTTCATTTATAATCGCAGCAATTTTAGTTTCCCATTCGCTCATTAACGAAGTTTTACTGCTTGGCGTACTGCTGAATTCTGCCCAAATTGGCATGTTTTCGATCAAAATTGCCGATAAATCGCCAAAGAAAGTATTGTTGTTTTCATATATTTGAGAACTTCCGCCTAAGCGAAGACTCTTTCCAAGAAACAATTCAGAATCCTCATTATTGTTCAAATACAAACAAAGTAAATCCTTGCTGCCTTTATAATGACAATCTTCTAAAGCTTCGTTACTAACAGGGATAAATTTACTTTTGGCGTTCGTAGTACCGCTCGATTTGGCGAACCATTTAATCGGTGACTCCCAAAAAACACCTTGTTCACCCTGACGCGTGCGTTCAATCAGAGGCTGCAGTTCTTCGTAACTTGAAATAGGAACCCTTTCAGCAAAAGTTTGATAAGAATTTATAGATGCAAAGTCATACTGTCTTCCTACGACTGTGTTTTCTGATGCTGTCAATAAATTATGCAAGAGTTCTTCTTGAACTTCATTTGGATATTTTAGAAAAAGTTCTATTTGATGTATCCTTTGTTTCAGGACCCAAGAAGCGAAAGAATTTATAATGGATAAGGGCATGAGTGAATTTTAGATTTTAGATGTTAGTCTTTACAGATTGACGTAAAAAACACGAAACTTAAAATTTGAATATCGACAGACAAATATTAACTTTGCCGTTGTATCAAAAATAGTGTTTTTTTGCAAAAAACAATTCTATTTAAGGCAAAGATTCTACTTCAAAAGCCGAACTTCTCAGAACTGAATCTAAAATTTTTAAATCAGCAATCTAAAACCTAAAATTAAATGCAATATCAAGGCGTACTTACAAAAATGCAGACTGAACTAGGAAACCCAATTCAATATTATTTGGTTTTTGAGGACAGTTTTATCAACGTTAATCAGTTATTGAATAAAGAGATTGAGATTAATTTTGCAGGTTACGAGTGTTTGAATTGCCATAAAAAGAAAAAAATCTACAGACAAGGTTTTTGTTACGAGTGTTTTTATTCAAGTCCAGCTGTGGGCGACTGGATCATGAGACCAGAATTGAGTACGGCACATTTAGGAGTTGCTGATCGAGATTTAGAATATGAACAAAAAGTACAATTGCAGCCACATATTGTTTATCTGGCATTGTCAAGTGAGATAAAAGTAGGAGTAACGCGTAAAACGCAAGTTCCGACACGATGGATTGATCAAGGCGCGACGCAGGCAATTACAATTGTTGAAGTTCCAAATCGTTATTTGGCTGGAATTACTGAGGTTGCATTAAAAGATCATTATGCCGATAAAACGAATTGGAGAAAGATGCTGCAGAGTACTGCGGAATCTTGTGATTTGATTCTTGAAAAAGCAAAAGTAGAAAACCTAATCCCTGCTGAGGTTAAAGACTACTTCTACAGTGAGAAAAACGATGTATACGAGTTAAACTATCCCGTTTTGAATTACCCATCAAAAGTTGCAAGTTTGAATTTGGATAAAACACCTTCATTTCAAGGAAAACTAATTGGAATTAAAGGTCAATATTTAATTTTCGAAAACGGAACGGTCTTTAATATTCGCGGTTCTGAAGGATATGTAGTCAATATAAACGTCTAGGGAATTTACCTGTCTGTCGATTTTTGTGTCGTAACTATCTAGTATTTTGTTGTTTATGAAATTATTATTGTATTTTTATGTCTCTTTCCAAAGACATAAAGATGCAAATATTGATACATTTGGTTACAATTTTGTAATAAATGCTTATTGAAAGAATTTATTTTTAGAAAAATAAAGAACCTAGATTTGGAAACAAGTCATTAGAGGTTTTATTCTAAAATTAATACGATTTAATAATTCATAAATTATTCGATACAGATGAGTGTTTTAACAAAAGTAAATCAATACAGGCGCAGTATAATGCGTGGTCTGACTAAGAATATTGGAAAACCAAAGGAAGATCCCGGTTTTGTTTTAGTAGACAAAATGGAGATAAAAAGGGTTTTAGTCTGCAGACCAAATGCCAGATTAGGAAACCTTTTACTGATTACTCCTCTCGTTCAGGAAGTAAGGGAAATGTTTCCAAATTGTAAAGTCGATTTGTTTGTTAAGGGAACTTTAGCTCCGGTAATTTTTGAGAATTACGACTGTATCGATAAAGTTATTGATTTACCCAAAAAGCCATTCAAAAGTTTATTGAAATATCTAAATGTTTGGATTTCGATAAAAAGACGAAAATATGATATTGCGATCAACGTCGATCAAAATTCTTCTTCAGGACGTTTAGCGGTCCAGTTCTCAAATGCTAAGTACAAATTCTTTGGAGATTTATTAGAAGAATCTCAACTTGTAAAAAGCGACTACAATCATATTGCAAAATATCCAGTTTATAATTTCCGATACTATCTAACAAAACTAGGATTTGCAAAAAGTAACAAAATCATAGCTCCAATAGATCTCAAATTATCTTCTTCTGAAATTGCTGAAGGCAAAGAAATTTTAAATGATCTAGTTTCTAATGCCAAAAGAACAATTTGCATTTTTACTTATGCAACTGGTGCAAAATGTTTGTCAGTAGAGTGGTGGGAATCTTTTTATTCGCAGCTTGCTACAGAATATAAAAACTACAATATTGTTGAAATTTTACCCGTAGAAAATGTTTCGCAGATTGATTTTAAAGCGCCGACATTTTATAGTAAAGATATTCGCGAAATAGGTTCAGTTATTGCAAATGCAGATTTATTTATTGGTGCTGACAGTGGAATTATGCATTTAGCAAGTGCCGTTCAAACACCTACAATTGGTTTATTCTCTGTTTCAAACATACAAAAATACGAGCCTTATGATAATTGCAGCGTAGGGATAGACGTTAATTTGTATTCTAAAAAGGACTATATAAAAACCATTAATTCAATTCTAAACAATGGTAAATTAAATATCTTTTCGAAAGCTATTTAAATGTAAAAGAAAAAAGAAAGGCATCCGTTTAACAGGATGCCTTTTTTTATTTAATTCTTCTTCTTAAATAATCCATTCAATAAATCACTTGCTTTTTTAGTAACCTCTTGCGTTTTTTGTTCTTTTTCAGTTTTCGCTGCCTGCGTCGTATCTTTTGCTTTAGTATTTTTATTGATTAAATCAGTCAAAGCTGCAGTACCCTTTTGCGTCAGCTTTTCTTTTTGCTGATTGGCTACTTGTGTGGCTAAACTAGAAACTGCAGTTTTCATATCCGTACTAATTTTTGGATTAGAAAAATTACCAGTAATTATAGCATTTATTGGTATGTTTTGCAGTTTTGCAGCGTCAGCAGGAGACATTTTAGCAATAAAAGCGTTTGCTTCATTTCCTAAATATTTAGCAGGAACATCAAGTTTTAAATTGTAGTTCATCGTTTGATCAAAACCATGAGTTCCGCCAACCGTAATTTTTATGTCTTGATATTTAATATCAAATGGTTTTACGTTTACTTTTCCATTATCAAAAGTCAAAGCCGCTTTAATATCATTCAAATTGACTTTATTCATGTCAATAAATTTGATATTCGAACCTAAAGCATTCAATAAAGTAGAGTTTTTAGAGTTTACAGTAGTCGAAAGCAGCTGCCCTAATAAATCTCCTGAAATTGATTTTAAATCTGGAGTAAGTTCATTTGCATCAAGATTACCGTTTAGTTTTACAGTCGAATTTAGCTTACCATTTATAATTCCAGCAATTGGAGCAATTTTTTTCATCATGTCTAATTGCGTAAAAGTCTGCGCAATATCAACTTGGTTAAAACCTAAATTCATATCAAATGTTGGAACTTTGGTTTTAGTTGAAACTGCACCAGTCAAGCCAATTGTTCCTCCAAAAATTGATGTTTTAAAGTTTTCCAGTAAAGCTTTTTCATCTTTGATGATTAATTTTCCAGAAACATCTTTAAGCTTCAAATTGTCGTATAAAACAGTTGTTGCTTTTGCATTTAATGTACAGTTTAAAAAAGCTGGAATTTTCATTGCTTCAGCTGGTTTTGCGGCAGTTTTTGTTTCTGTCTTGGTTTCTGCTTTTGCAGGTTCGCCGGCAGTCATAAAATCATCAACAGCCAGTTGATTTGAACTCATATTGAAGTTTCCTCTTAATTCCTGTTTTTTGAACATAAAACCGTAGAAATTTTCCAGAACACCATTTATAGCAAGATCACTTTTTCCGGTTGTCGCATTAAATTGTTTCAAGTTAATTGTACTTGGATTGAATTCAACCAATGCCGTGCTGATGTTCATCGATTTATTGTTTTCATCAGTATATTTAAATCCTGATAAACTCATTGTTCCAGCATTTTTAATGTTTTGATATTGGCTTTTTTCTACAGAAGCCATATCAAATTGTGTAGTAACATCAGCTTTTAAAATACCTGCCAATGGTTTATCCATTTTAATAGGATATGCTTTTGACAGATTAGCCAAGTTGATTGTTCCTTTTAAAGCCGCATTAACAAAAGGATTTACAGTAATGTTTCTGATATTTGCTTTAGCATTAAAAACATCCTGATCGATTCTAAACGAAAGTTTGTCTAGATTAACATAAGTATCATTTAAAATCCCAGTTTCATTTATAATTTTAGTGTCGATTACAATATTTTGAACTGATTTTGGCAAGTTCGGATATTGAAATGAAGCATTATTTGACGCAATCGCAATATTAAATTTTGGTACAGTAGTATCTGTTAATTGCCCTTTTGCAAAACCTGCAACTGTAAAGTCTCCAGTTGTTTTTACGCCATCAAGACTTGACGAATAGCCTGACGGGATTAAACCTAAGAAATTAGTAAATGATGAGGTTGGCGTTTTAAATTTTAAATCATAAATCTGTCCCGCTTCAACCATTTGTATAAAGCCGTCAAACTCTAATGGCAATTGATTAATTAAAGCTTTGTTTTCTTTAAAAGTGTATTTGCTTTGATCTAAATCAATTCCTAAAACTGCATCTAAAGTCAATTTTACATTTTTCATGTAATTGATTTTATCCATATCTAAAGATACTTTAGCAGTTGATTTTGTTGTTAAATCCAATTTTGAATTGGTAAAATCTCCTGTTCCTTCATGGTTTAAACTATCAATAGCCATTTTTATTTTTGATCCTTGATCAATGTATCTAAACGTGAAGTTTTCGATTTTATAATTTTGAATTTTTAACGAAAGTGGTTTGCTTGCATTATCCTTAGCCGTATCTTTTTTGTCTTTCAAAGCAATATCAAAGTTTCCTACACCGTCTTTATTAAAGATAATATTTACTAAACCATTTTCAGAAGTAATTCCCTGAATGTTCAACGGTTCATCTTTTCCTTTAAAAAGTTCTTTAATACTCATTTTTAAATTCAACTCGCCTAACGAAACAAGTGTATCACCTTCAAAAGGAGCTTTGTTAATGATTACTAGTTTTTCAATTCCTACCGCTGCATTTGGAAAGTTTTTAAACAAACTTAAATCAGCATCGGCAAAACTTACTTTAGCATCTACACTTTCATTTATAGCATCGGCAATTTTTGCTTTGATTTGGTCTTTAAAGAAATAAGGAATGGCGAATAATGCGGCAACAAAAACCACAATTACAATGGCACTTATTTTTAGAATTTTCTTTAACATATTTATAGATTTGAGATTTAATTTGAAATTAGGACTCATGCAAAAATAGTTTTTTTGAATGAGACAGATGATAAAGTTTTCTTAAAAACTGTAGGAAATAGCTGTAAAACGAAAATAAAAAAAATCCGTCTGATAATTTTCAAACGGATTTAAATTTATGATATTGTATTTATTTTTTAATAAAGGAGACTATTTTTTCAATCAATACTTCTGAAATTGGCAGGGTTTCATTATTATAACTTTCCATATTTGCCTGTTTATCGCCGTCAATAATTTTCATAATATGATTCATTTTATCAATGATAGCCAGTTGCGAATTTTTGTTGGCTTGAGCCAAATTTTCGGCATCTTTAACGCTTACTTGCAAATCGTTGTTTCCTTGTAAAATTAAAATAGGAACGGTGATTTTTTTAATCTCGGTTTGAGGATCATATTTAAACCATGAAATTAAGTAAGGCTGAATGCTTGGTCTGAAAAGTGAATTTAGAAGCGGATCAACTTTATTTACTTTATTACCGCTTTTTAAACTGTCAATAATAGGAAACGTCATATCCTCTAATTGTTTGTTTGATTTAGAAGCTATTTGCGATTTTATAAGTTTATCTGCAGATTCTCCTGCGCCTGCAATAGAAACAAATTTATTCGCCTTTGCGCCCGCAATCATTCCAATTAAAGAACCTTCACTGTGACCAATAACAGTAAGTTGTGTAAAACGTTTGTCAAGTTTCAAAAAGTTAATCCAGCTTTTTACATCTTCGGTATAGTTTTCAAAAACCAAGCTTGATTCTGTTATTGCAGAAGCTTTACTTTCTCCAATTCCTCTTTTATCAAATCGTAATGATGCAATTCCTTTTTTTGCTAAAGCTTCTGCCAGCATTTTTAAGGAATTATTTTTCATCATCGGATTGTTCCCATTTCGGTCAGTTGGACCTGAACCTGCAATTATCAAAGCAACCTGACATTTTTTGACTTCATCAGGAACAGTTAGAGTTCCGTACAGCTGATCAACATTGATTTTTAAAGTTACATTAGTTTCTTTAAAAGTATGCTGTGCTGTACTTTGTGCATTTGCAATTGTCAGGAATAAAACGGAAAAAAAGAGAAATATAGTTTTCATTTTTTTAGATAGCATTATTTAATGTTTATTCCAAAAGGCATCATTGCCTGCACACCTTTTTGTCTTTGAAATCTTTTAACTTGCTCGATAAGCAGATAATTTTCTTCACCTATTTCTTCTTTTATAAACGCCTCTTTCGATTTTGCAAAAGGAAGGTTAGCCATTAAATCGCTAAAAGTTTTTTCGTACTCAGGATAATTTTGTGTGCTGTAATCTTTAATCTTAGCAATTTTAGCAGCTTCAGCAATAGCGTCATTAAGACCTCCAATTTTGTCCACTAATCCAATTTTTACCGCCTCAGATCCAGACCAAACTCTTCCTTGAGCAATAGAATCAACTTGTGCAAAAGTCATTTTTCGACCTTCAGCAACATGCGTAACAAAATTTTTGTAGATCTGTTCAACTCCTTCAAGTGTAAACGCTTTAAATTTTTCATCAAGCGGCACAAACGGACTGTAATTTGCTGAATTTTCGTGTGTTTTAACCTGTTCTGTATAAATTCCTAATTTAGTAGCCAACGGCGTGAAATTTGGCAATACTCCAAAAACACCTATAGAACCCGTAATCGTATTACTTTCTGCAAAAATCTTATTTGCATTACAAGCAATATAATAACCTCCAGAAGCTGCATAATTTCCCATTGAAACCACAACTGGTTTTACCTTTTTAGTGATTTCAATTTCTCTCCAAATTAAATCTGAAGTTAAAGCGCTTCCTCCTGGGCTGTCAATTCTAAGAACGATAGCTTTTACATCTTCATTTTTTCGAGCTTCTTGCAGCGAACGACGCATTGAGCCCTCGCCAATTACAGTTACATCACCTTCGCCGCCAATAATTTCGCCTTGAGCATAGATAATCGCAATTTGATTATCAGCAGTATTTGTTAATGCAGTAGTAATATTGTTTTGAGTATAATCTAGAATAGAAATTTTGTTATAATCATCATCACCAGTTACTTTCAAAGCTTTTTTGATGGCATTATGATAAACATCTTCATAAGCAACAATGTCAACTAAACGTTCTGCTTTTGCCATTGCAGGAGTTCTGGCTAATAAACCATTTGCTATTTCATTTAATTTCGCAACAGGAATATTTCTGCTTTTCGAAATGTCGCTGCAAACCGTTGTCCAAATAGAATTTAAAAGCGCAGTAACTTGTTCTCTATTTGCATCGCTCATTTTATTTTCTAAAAACGGCTCAACCGCACTTTTATATTTTCCGTGACGGATAACTTCCATATGAATTCCTGATTTTTCCTGAAAATCTTTAAAGAACATAACTTCAGACGAAAGTCCTTTAAAATCAAGATCTCCGGCTGGATTCAAATAAACAGTATTGGCAACAGAATTTAAATAGTATTCTTTTTGAGAATAAGTATTAGCATAAGCCCAAACAAATTTTCCTGATTTTTTGAAGCTTTCAAGAGCATTTCGCAAATCTTTATATTGAGCCAATCCTAAAGATGATTCATCATTTAAAATCGAAATTCCCTTAATATTACTGTCTGTTTTTGCCGCTTCAATAGCATTAATAACATCCGTTAAACCAATTCCTTTTTTTTCTGAAAAAACAGTTACCCAAGGATCTTTATACTTACCTGCATAATCGTTATTGATTTGTTTTAGATTTAATTCTATAACAGAATCACTTTTTACAGAAACCTTGTCTTCTCCCCCAAAAATGGCTCCAATTAGAATAACTCCAAAAAAGAAGATCATAATAAATACAAAAATACCAATAACAGTGGCGATTACATTTCCTAAAAATTTCATATGTATATTTTTTTAATAAGTATCAAAAAGATGGATTTGTTACAAATATAATCTAAAATCGATTTAACTTTTGTATCCGCATCAGCGAAATATTTGTAGTTTTTACATTTTTAATCGTCTAATTAAAGATAGCATAATTTGTAAGATAAGTATGGTTTGAAGATGGAATATTTTATATTTGATAAAAATAAATACTGCACTATGAAAGATAAAATTGCCTTGTTGAGCCTTTTTTTTCTCGTTGGTTTTTATGCCGAAGCACAAAAAATACAAACTAAAAAAGTGGTGGTTGATAAATTGACAAAACTGCCTTTGGAGAAAGTAAATGTTTATAATTTAAAAGATAATTCGATAACAAATGAAGAGGGTTATTTTTCTTTTATTACAGATTATAATGAATTGAATTTTAGCTTGATTGGTTATGAAAATCTAAAACTTAGTTTTGAGGAAGTAAATAAACGAGATACAATTTTTTTACAAAGCAAAACAATTGAGCTTGAAGAAGTAGTAGTAGGCGGTGAAATGGCTATTATGAAAAAGGCATATGCTAAAATGAAGGAAAATTATATACTAGAACCTTATAATGAAAATTTCTTTCTGCGATGTGTTTTGAAAAGAAATGACGAATTAGTCAGGCTGCAGGATATTTATGGGAAAGTATCAAGAAAAAGTATTTTTAAAACCAAAACTCAGCCGGATAACAAATGTGAAGTTGAGATTTTGAATATGAGAAAAGTTGGAATTAAGGATAAAGAAGATTTTATTTATTTTGAATTTCAAAGCTTTGAAAAATTATTCGACATCAATGCGATGATATCTATAAAATTGGAAGACTTCGAACTTACACAGGAAAAAAATGCAGCGAATAATTTTTTTAAAATTAGTTTTAGTAAAAAATTAGATAATTCTGTTGGGCAAAAAACAAACGGCTATTTTATAATTAATAAGGAGGATTATGCAATTGTCGAAACACACTTTGATCTTTATGATGATGGAGAAAAAGTACCGTTTCAAAAAAAGGGTAATGTAGAATATCGAACAACGATTTTTAAAACAACATCAAATTATAGAAAGAACAGCAGTACCAATAAATATTATTTAAATAATGCAAAATCAGATGTTAGAGTTGAACTGCTTGGTAACGAAAAGGTTCCAAAAGCTTTTTATGATTATTCGACCAATTTTTTTGTAACGAATAGTTTTATTGCCGAAAAAGCAAAATCAAATTTGTCTATGGATAAAGATATTTTTAAAGTAAAATATCCATATTCAGAACAATTTTGGAAAAGTCAAAACCAATTACCTCTAACGAGCGATTTGAATGCATTTTTAAAACGTGTTTCAGAAAATAAAGACAATAAGAAAGAGTTTGAAGTGGTTGGAAACTTCTAATTCTTGAAACAAATAATGTGGTTAATTCTAAAATAGTTTTAGTTAATTTGCATTTATTATGAAGTCACAGCATCAAGTCGTTTTATCTATAGGCAGCAATCAAGGAAACAGGTTAAAAAACATCGAAAGTTGTATCAATTTGATACATCAAGAAGTGGGAACGGTAATCAAGGTTTCAAAATTGTATGAAACACCTGCTTGGGGTTTTGAGAGCGATGCTTTTTATAATTGCGCTTTACTTTTGCATACGGCTTCATCTGCACAAAAAATATTAAATCAGGTTTTAAAAGTTGAAAAACAATTAGGCAGAATTCGATCTAATAAAGACGGATACCAATCTCGAATTATTGACGTTGATTTGATTATTTATGATGATGAAATTATCGAATCTGAAAAACTTCAGGTTCCGCACCCATTAATGCAGAATAGAAATTTTGTTCTATTACCAATATCAGATTTAAAATTGGATTGGAAACATCCGGTTTTTCAGAAATCAATTTCGGAGTTAATTGCAGTTTCGCCAGATGACAGCGTTTGTACAGTCGTTCAGGATCTAAAAAATCCCTTGCAGGAAATTGCACTTGAACACTTTAATTATATTGCTTTCGAAGGTAATATTGGTGCAGGTAAAACTACTTTAGTGCATAAAATTGCCGACGATTTTAATGCGAAAACAGTTTTAGAACGTTTTGCTGATAATCCATTTTTACCCAAGTTTTATAAAGACCAAAATAGATATGCATTCCCGCTCGAAATGTCTTTTCTAGCAGATCGTTATCAGCAATTATCAGATGATTTGGCACAGTTTGATTTGTTTAAAGATTTTATTGTAGCCGATTATCATATTTTTAAATCGCTGATTTTTGCTAAAATCACATTGGCGGAAGATGAATATCGCTTGTACCGAAACTTGTTTGATATTATCTACAAAGAAATGCCTAAGCCGGATTTGTATGTTTATTTATATCAAAATACAGAACGACTTCTTCAAAATATAAAGAAACGAGGCAGAAGCTACGAACAAAATATAGAAGCCGAATATTTAGATAAAATCAACAATGGTTATTTAGAATATATTAAATCCCAATTTGATTTGAATGTTTTGATTATTGATGTTTCTAATCGTGATTTTGTGAAAAAACAAGAAGATTATTTGTTTGTTTTAGACGAAATTAGAAAGAAATTGAATTAAGATAATTAGAGAATATGTCAATAAGATAATTTTCTAATTGACATATTCTCTAATTAGTAAATTATCTTTTCAGCGAAAAATGACCTCGTAAAATAGGCTGTGTGTTATCAATTTTTAAAGCGTACCAATAATCAGAAGCAGGCAAAAGAGTTTTGTCGAATGTTCCGTCCCAACTCATTTTAGATGCATTTAGCTGCGCAATCAACTTTCCGTATCGATCAAAAATAGTAACCTGTGCCTGAGGATAATTTTCCATTCCGGTAACTTCCCAAGTGTCATTATAAGAATCATTGTTTGGGGTGAAAAATGCTGGAAAAATAAGAACAACAAAATTTTGCATTCCCAGTCCACAGCCATTTTTATCTCGAGCATATGCTGTTTGCAATCCACCAGGAACATCATAAAAAGTATTTGAATCCTGAAAGTTTATTCCATCAACAGAATATTCAAAATAAGCAGTTTCTTTTTTAAGATAAATCACAACTTTTGTACCGCTGACACCAATTCGATCTATTTGCGGAATCTCATGTTCTTCAACTGTAATTGTCTTTCGGCTTGTGCAATTTTCAGGAGCAGGGCTGGTTACATCAACAGTGTAAATGCCGCCTTCAGTAATGTCGGTAGTCTGTGTTGTTGCTCCATTAGACCATAAATAACTCATTCCTGTAATTCCAGCATCTAATGTTATAGTTTGAAATTGGCATAAAGGCAAAGTTTCATCTGCAACAACAGGAGGAGTGTAGATAGTAATGGTAACCGGAATACGATTTGTGTTAATGCAGCCGTTATTTGAAGCTTCTGCGTAATAAGTGGTATTTGTAGAAATAGCAGGAGTTTGAAAACTATTGCCTGTAAAAATACTTGTTCCGCCAGTTGAGTCAGCATACCAATTAATAAGTCCAATATTTGAACTGGCTTGTAAAGTTACACTTCCAGATCCGCATCTTGAGACATTCGAAGAAACAGCAGTTGGATTATTCGGAGTTTTATTGACCGTTGCAATTACTGATTTTCTATTTATTTCACAGCCCGCATCAGCATAATAAGTTGTAGTTACTGTTATCGGTGATGGAGTTGTGTAACTGTTTCCCGTTCCTAATAAAGTTCCACCTGTAGGTGAATCGTACCAGCTAATAGTGGTGCCGGCAGTTGCAGTTGCGTTTAGAGTAAAGCTTCCTGCGTCACAAACTGGACTTGGAGTAAGTAAACTTGTTATTTCGGGAATTGTGATTTTTGTGCTTGAAGCAATTTGTAAAGGAGCTTCTCCTGGCATTCCGCCATATTCGACAACATATCCTTTTGGCTGATAAGCATCACCTGTAGTTAATGATCCCGTATTTGATAAATCGTTCCAAGAACCTTTTATTCCTATGCCGGGCTGGGTAATATGAGCATAATCTTCATTTCCTTGATTGTTTGGTTCTCCAGTGTTCCAAAAAGCAAAATTTGGTGTTGAACCATTTGCACTTCCGTTCCAGAAAACAGTGCCTGCTTCAGGGCCGGTAACCCATTTCCAAACACCCTCGGTTTCTGCATCGCTTCCTCCAATCCATCCCGTTCCAGAGGCTTGTTCACCAATTAATTTAGCTTCATCAGCAGATAAAATAGTAGCAAGATAACCCTGTAATCCATAATAAGTACTTGATTCGGCTGCGGTTTTTGCACTCGACCACGTGATGCCAATACTTGGTACAAATAAATAAAAATGTTGTGTCGATGGAAGATAATTGGCTTGACCAATCGTTATAGAAAAAGTTCTAGTGCCAGAGGCTGTAGCTGATGAATTAGAATATACAACATCTTCAATTGCATTAACAAAATCGGAATACAAGATATTTGCTCCTGTCGAACTATATAGTCGTAATTTTCCAGCGGTTACATCCCAGCTTGTTGTAATTGCAGGATGCGAAGCTGGGTTTGAAAGTTCTAGTTTGTCAAGACCACTTGAATAACCAGATGAAATTTGAATGTAAACTGCTTGAGTAGATGGTTCAGCAGGATCGTGAGTTATGCTAATAGTCTCTACAATTTTTATAGTGCTTTGCGGACAGTAAAATTGATTTCCAGTTGCAGTTATAACGGGAGGTGTAATAGCAAAATCTAAGGTTGTATTTCTTTTTTTATTGATTTTAAGACTGTCATGTAAGCATATGTCTGCGTACCTATTTTCAGTTTTAAAATTTTCATTTGCATGAGTTTTTACCACATTTAAAAGAAGTAGTAAAAACGATATTTTAAAGAAATTAACATTTTTCATTTTATAAAAGTATCAATTTTATAAGAATAAAAAAATATATTTAAAAATCTAACATTTACAGCTGCTTTTCGATTTAAAATCACAGTTTTTTGTAAAAGAATAATTTCTTAATCGTTATTTGGCCAGTTTAGTTTTTGAAACAAATCCCAGACTACAATTCCAGCACTAACTGCTATATTTAGAGAATGCTTCGTTCCTAATTGAGGAATTTCGATACAGCCGTCGCAAATAGCTACAGCTTCTTGTGCAACGCCGTATACCTCGTTTCCAAAAACCAAAGCGTATTTTTGATTTTTTTCCACTTTAAAATCTTGAAGAAAAATAGAACTTTCCACTTGTTCAATGGCTAGTGTTATTACATTTTCTTTTTTAAGATTCTCGATAACTTCTAATACATTTTCGTGGTGTTCCCAAGCAACTGTTTCAGTAGCGCCAAGAGCTGTTTTGTGAATCTCTTTATTTGGAGGTGTTGCAGTGATACCGCATAGCATTATTTTTTCGATCAAAAAAGCATCCGAAGTTCTAAAAACAGATCCAATATTGTGCAAACTGCGAATATCATCCAAAACTAATATTAAAGGTGTCTTGTCTGATTTTTTAAAATCTTCAATTGATTTGCGTTCTAGTTCGCTGTTTTCTAGTTTTCTCATTGGTATAAATTCAGGTCATAAAAAAAGCTTCCAAAGATAAGGAAGCTTTTTCGATTATTTTATTGTTTTTCAGATTAGCTTTTTACTGGATCTGGTAAAACTGTACCTTTAATAGTAAGTACTTTTGTAGGTTGTCCTTCAGCGTTAGAAGTAACAGTTACTGTTTTTGTAAAAGCACCAACTCTGTCAGTAGCGTATTTTACACCAATAATACCTTTAGCACCAGGAGCAATCGGCTCTTTTGGAGTTGTTGGTACAGTACATCCACAAGATCCTGTTGTGTTTGTAATGATTAACGGTTTTGTTCCGTTATTAACAAAAACAAACTCACGTTTTCCATCAGCATTGTGCGCGATAGTTCCGTAATCAATAGTTTCAGTTTCAAAAGCCATTCCAGCTCCTTCAATTTTAGCTACTTTGGCAGCTTTAGCAGCAGCTTTTTTAGTGCTTTGAGCGTTAGAAGCTGTAATACCAACAACTGCTAACATAGCGAATAAAATTATTTTTTTCATCTTTTTAGATTCTTAGTTTAAATGATTGAACAAATCTATATAAAATTCTTAAAAGTGAGCTTAAAAATAGCTTAAAATATTTTAATTTTTGAAGCCTTCAATATGCCGTTAAAAAATTATAAATTCGCTGTCTTAATTTTCATTTAAAATATATCAATTTTGGCAGCTAAAGAAAAAGTAGTGAAGGAAACACCTTTAATGAAACAGTACAACGAAATCAAGAGAAAATATCCTGATGCATGTCTGCTTTTCAGAGTAGGAGATTTTTATGAAACATTTGGAGAAGACGCCATTAGAGCTTCAAAAATTCTAGGCATTACTTTAACAAAAAGAGGCGCAGGTTCAGATACAGAAACAGCGCTGGCAGGTTTTCCTCATCATTCAGTTAACACCTATTTGCCAAAATTGGTTAAAGCAGGACTTCGTGTTGCCATCTGCGATCAGCTGGAAGATCCTAAAATGACTAAAACTATCGTAAAACGTGGTGTTACAGAACTTGTAACGCCGGGAGTTTCTTTAAACGATGAGGTTTTGCATTCTAAAACAAATAACTTTTTAGCATCCGTTTATTTTGCTAATAAAAATATCGGAATCTCTTTCTTGGATGTTTCAACAGGGGAGTTTTTAACAGCCCAAGGAAATGCTGAATATATTGATAAGTTATTGCAGAATTTTAATCCGAGTGAAGTTCTAGTTCCTAAAAATAATAAAAGCGATTTCAGAGATGCATTTGGCGATGATTTTCATAGTTTTTACTTAGAAGATTGGATTTATAAAGAAGATTATGCACTCGAAACGCTTACCAAACATTTTCAAACCAACTCTTTAAAAGGTTTTGGAGTAGAAGAATTAAAAGAAGGAATTATTGCTTCTGGAGCGATTTTGTATTACTTGTCCGAAACACAGCATAATCGTGTGCAGCACATAACGGCTATTCAGCGAATTGCAGAAGATGCATATGTTTGGATGGATCGTTTTACAATTCGAAACTTAGAATTGTATCATAGTTATAATCCAAATGCTGTTACACTTTTGGATGTTATAGATAGGACGCTTTCTCCGATGGGAGGGAGATTGTTGAAGCGTTGGCTGGCTTTGCCGCTTAAGGACAGTAAAAAAATAAAAGGACGCCATGATGTGGTTTCATATTTGAAATCAAATCCAGAAGTCTTACATAATATTCAATATCAAATTAAACAGATTTCAGATTTAGAGCGTTTGATTTCTAAAATAGCAGCAGGAAAAGTTTCTCCTCGCGAAATTGTCTACTTAAAAGAATCTTTAGATGCGATTGTCCCAATTAAAACCTTAGCGCTGGAAAGTAAACAGGAGGCGGTAAAAATTATAGGAGACAGTCTGCATGCTTGTGATTTACTGCGAGAGAAAATCAAAATAACTTTAAATCAAGATGCGCCAGTTGCGATTGCAAAAGGAAATGCAATTGCCAAAGGTATAAGTGAAGAATTAGATGATTTACGTGCTATCTCAACTTCAGGAAAAGAATACTTAGAAGGAATTGAAAGAAGAGAGTCAGAAAGAACAGGGATTTCTTCTTTAAAAATTTCATTCAATAATGTTTTTGGGTATTATATTGAAGTTAGAAATACGCATAAAGATAAAGTTCCAGAAGAATGGATTCGTAAGCAGACACTTGTAAATGCGGAACGTTATATTACTGAGGAATTAAAAGAATATGAAACAAAAATTTTAGGTGCAGAAGAGAAGATTCATAAAATTGAAACAGAGCTTTTTGAGCAATTAATTGCTTGGATTGCAACTTATATTAAGCCTGTTCAAATGAATGCAAATTTGGTGGCGCAACTAGATTGTTTGTGCTCGTTTACTCAGTTAGCTGTAGAAAATCAATATGTGTGTCCAGAAATTGATGAAACTTTTGAACTTGATATAAAAAACGGAAGACATCCTGCAATTGAGAAACAATTGCCGGTTGGAACACCTTATATTGCAAACGATGTTTTCTTAGATAGAGAAACGCAGCAGATTATTATGATTACCGGACCTAATATGTCTGGTAAATCGGCTATTTTAAGACAAACCGCTTTAATTGTCTTACTTGCTCAAATGGGAAGTTTTGTTCCTGCTGACAGCGTAAGAATGGGAATTGTAGATAAGATTTTTACCAGAGTTGGAGCTTCTGATAATATTTCGATGGGAGAATCTACTTTTATGGTAGAAATGAATGAAACAGCTTCGATCTTGAATAATTTATCTGATAGAAGTTTAGTGCTTTTAGATGAAATTGGAAGAGGAACTAGTACGTATGACGGAATTTCGATTGCGTGGGCGATTGCTGAATTTTTGCACGAGCACCCTGGTAGAGCGAAGACTTTGTTTGCAACGCATTACCATGAATTAAATGAAATGACAGAATCGCTGTCTAGAATTCAGAATTATAATGTTGCGGTAAAAGAGTTAAAAGATACCGTTCTTTTTGTTCGTAAGCTCGTAAAAGGAGGAAGTGCGCATAGTTTTGGAATTCATGTGGCAAAAATGGCTGGAATGCCTCAAATTGTAATTTTAAAAGCGCAGAAGCTTTTAAAGAAGTTAGAAAAAAATCATTCTAGCGAAGCTTTAAATGGAGTGAAAGAGGTTAATGATGAAATGCAGATGAGTTTCTTTAATTTAGATGATCCTTTGTTAGAAGAGATAAAAGAGGAGATTCTGGGGCTTGATATAAACGCGATTACACCTGTTGAAGCACTGATGAAGCTTAACGAGATAAAAAGAATGTTGGTTAAAAAATAATTTCATATTTAAAGTTTAGGTTATCAGAAAGTTATAAAATAAGTTGATTTTTTTTTGAAAAAACGCTTGTGTAATTGAATAAATGTCCTAAATTTGCACTCGCAATACAAGACAATTCAAGTGTTGCAGTTCTTAATTAGAATTTGAAATGCGAAAATAGCTCAGTTGGTAGAGCGCGACCTTGCCAAGGTCGAGGTCGCGGGTTCGAGCCCCGTTTTTCGCTCAAAACCATACAATGCTCGGATGGTGAAATTGGTAGACACGCTGGACTTAAAATCCAGTGAACAGCAATGTTCGTGCGGGTTCAAGTCCCGCTCTGAGTACTAAAGCCTCTTCTTTTGAAGAGGCTTTTTTTGTGGTGTAAACTCAATGATAAAATCAATTTGCAGAGTAGATTGATTTTGAAGATTCTAAGGGAGTCTAAAATCAATAATTTAAAATCTAAAATCAACAATCAAAATATGGGGGCTTTTGTAATTAGCAAGCGGTTTAATGATGAATATAAGTTTGTGTTTACATCTAGGAAAGGAAAGGTTATTTTTACGAGTTTGAGTTATGAGTTGAGGTTTGAGTGTGAAGAAGATATTGAGAAGTTTAAAAAGACAATTGAGCTTTCGAGATTTTTGAAATTTAAAGGCTCGGGAGGGAAGTATTTTTTTAAATTGATGCTGGGTGATGTTCACTTTGCAACAAGTCGAAAATATACTACGGAATTGCTTCTTCAAAAAGGAATTAAGGAAATTGTGACTTATGCTTCGAGATCGGAGATTTTGGATTTCTCATCTGGTGAATCTATTTTTGGGGATGAGGAGGTTTCGGTTGAGGAAGAAGTAGAAGAATAAAAAAAAGCGTTCACAGAAGTGAGCGCTTTTTTTTATTTGTAAAATCCAAAGGTTGAATTTGGGTCAAAAAAAACCATCGAATCGATGGTTTTAAAATTTTTAGAATTTAGGTTCTAATTATTTTTTTACTTCTTTAGCAGCTTCTTCTACTTTAGTAGCAGCAGAATCAACTTTAGCAGCAGCAGAATCAACAGTTGCAGCAGCAGAATCAACTACAGTAGCAGCAGAATCAACAGCAACAGCAGTAGAATCTACAGCTTCAGTAGCTGCAGCGTCAGCTTTTTTACAAGATACAACAGTTAAAACAGCAACAACAGCTAAACTTAAAAATACTTTTTTCATCTTACTTTATTATAAAAGGTTAATTATTAATTCGTGGCAAAGATATAAATTTTTTAATATGTAAAATATTTTTTTATTTTTTTTTAAAATATTTTCATTGCTCACGTTTATCTTAGTTAACAAATAATGTGCCAGAATGATAAAGTTATCTTAAATTGTTTATTTTTCTGTGCAAATTATTATTTGCTGAATATTCTTTATAGAAATAGGTGGTTTTGATCCTCTTGATTAAGGTTTATTTTGTTTTCTTAATGAATTTATAAGATGGTAAAAAAAACAAAATGGGTAAATTGGTGTATAATGTAAAAATAAGAACCGCAATAATGAGTAAAGAAAAAGACTGTTTATGAAACGATCCTCATTATAGTATCTGTTGCACCTTTGTTTTCTTGAATAAACGACTTGCAGATTTTGCTTTTTTCTTTAAAAAAGATAGCATCATTTAATAAACGATCAAAAACAGTTTTTAATTCGTTAAAAGTAGATACCGGCATACATCCTTCAAGTTCTACTAAAGAAACAGCTTCCGCAAAATTTGCAAAATTTGGTCCAATTACAATTGGAATTCCAAATGTGGCCGGTTCTAAAATATTATGAATTCCTGGATTTCCAAAACCGCCGCCCACGTATGCAATTGTAGCATAACTATAGATCTTTGTTAGAAGTCCAATAGTATCTATTATAAAAACATTGTAATTTGATAAGTCTTTCTCTTCTTTCTCAGAATACAAAATAGTAGATTTTGTAAGGAGCAATTTCAACGCAGCAATTTGATCGGTCTTAATATTATGAGGGGCAATAATGAATTTTACATTATCAGGTGCTTGATTGATATATTCCGCTATTAAGGCTTCGTCTTTTGGCCAAGAACTGCCTATAACTATGGTTGGCTGATTCTTTTTGAAATTTTCGATATAATCAAGTGTGTTATCTCTTTTTAAAATTGCTGCGACTCTATCAAAACGTGTATCGCCGGAGATAATTACATTTTTAAAGCCAATTGTTTCGATTTTTTGTTTGGAACTTTCGTTTTGAACAAAAAAGTAGGCAAAAGCTTTTAGAGCATTTCTATAAAAACCTCCATACCATTTAAAGAACATCTGACTGTCTCTGAAAATCCCCGAAATCAAATAAGTCGGCGTTTTGCTTTTCTCCAGTTCTTTTAAATAGTTTAGCCAAAATTCATATTTAATGAAAAAGACAAATTCAGGATGAACGAGTTTTAGAAAACGTTTTGCGTTGCTTTTAGAGTCTAATGGCAAATAAACAGTAACATCGGCAACAGTGTTGTTTTTACGCACTTCGTATCCTGAAGGCGAAAAAAAGGTTACAATAATTTTGTGAGAAGGATATTTTTCTTTGATTTTTTCAATTACAGGCAGACCTTGTTCGTATTCGCCAAGTGATGCAGAATGGAACCAAATAGTTTTGTCTGATGGTTTTATTTTTTCTTCTAAAATTGAAAAAACGTTTTTTCGTCCCTCAACGAAAAGCTTAATTTTCGGACTAAAAAGGGCGACAATTTTCAGAAAAAAGCCCGCAATAGAAATAACTAAATTATATAGAAAAAGCATCTGTTTATTTTTGTGGCTAAAATACATTTCTTTCGACTATTTTCATGGTTTGAAGTTATTAAATAACTATTTTTGTTCCTCCTTTTAGAGAATCTGATAGTAAAACAGATCTTTAATTTTAAAATATATTGAAAATGAAAAAAATTCAAATGGTTGACTTAAAGAGTCAATATGAAAAAATAAAAACTACTGTTGATGCTTCGATTCAAGAAGTTTTAGATACTAATACTTATATAAACGGACCTTTAGTACATCAATTTCAAAAAAATCTTGAAGATTATTTAGGAGCAAAACACGTAATTCCGTGTGCAAATGGAACTGATGCTTTGCAAATTGCTATGATGGGATTAGGTCTTCAGCCAGGAGACGAAGTAATTACTGCCGATTTTACTTTTGCAGCAACTGTTGAGGTTATTGCGCTTTTGCAATTAACACCAGTTTTAGTTGATGTTGATATGGTAAATATGAATATTGATATTGAAGCTATAAAAAAAGCAATTACGCCAAAAACAAAAGCAATTGTTCCGGTACATTTATTTGGACGCGCAGCTAATATGGATGCGATTATGGAAATTGCAGCTGAGCATAATTTATATGTAATTGAAGATAATGCACAAGCTATTGGAGCTGATTATATTTCTAAATCCGGCGCAAAAACTAAAGTTGGAGTAATTGGTCACGTTGCGGCAACTTCATTTTTTCCGTCTAAAAACTTAGGTTGTTATGGAGACGGTGGAGCAATCTTTACAAACGATGATAAATTGGCGCACATTATTCGTGGAATTGTAAATCATGGAATGTATGAGCGTTATCACCATGATGTTGTGGGAGTAAATTCGCGTTTAGACAGTATTCAAGCCGGAGTTTTAAATGCAAAACTGCCTTTATTGGACGAGTATAATAAAGCACGTCGTTTAGCGGCAACAAAATACAATGCAGCTTTTGCTGGAAATGCACATATTATTACGCCAGATTTTGATGTAAACGAAAACGATCACGTTTTTCATCAATATGTATTAAGAATTTTAGATGCTGATAGAAATGCTTTGATGCAGCATTTATTAGATAAAGGAATTCCATGTGCAATTTATTATCCAATTCCGTTGCACTCTCAAAAAGCATATGTAGATTCTCGTTATAAAGAAGAGCAATTTCCAGTTACAAATCAATTAGTAAAAGAAGTTATTGCTTTGCCAATGCATACAGAGCTTGATGATGAACAAATTAAATTTATAACAGATTCTGTTTTAGAATTTTTGAATAAATAAAATAATTAAACCAAATAAACAACAGCACAAAACAACCACAAAATGAAAGTATTAGTAACAGGAGGATTAGGATTTATTGGTTCTCATACCGTAGTCGAATTGCAAAATGAAGGCTTTGAAGTTGTGATAATTGATAATCTTTCAAACTCTACCGAAGATGTTTTAAAAGGGATTACGACAATTACAGGAAAAACGCCTTTATTCGAAAAAATTGATTTAAGAGAAAAAAGTGCCGTTCAGGATTTCTTTAAAAAACACAACGATGTTACAGGAGTAATTCATTTTGCAGCGTCAAAAGCAGTTGGAGAAAGTGTTGAAAACCCATTACTGTATTATGAAAATAACATCAGCAGTTTAGTTTATCTTTTACAAGAATTGCAGCAAAAACCAGAAGCGAGTTTTATTTTTAGTTCGTCATGTACGGTTTATGGTCAAGCCGAAAAAATGCCAATCACAGAAGATGCTCCAGTGCAAGCTGCAATGTCGCCTTACGGGAACACTAAACAAATTGGAGAAGAAATTATTACAGATACAGCCAAAGTAACTAATATCAATGCTATTTTGCTGCGTTATTTTAATCCAGTTGGGGCACATTCTACAAATGAAATTGGAGAATTACCAATTGGTGTTCCTCAAAATTTAGTACCGTTTATTACACAAACCGGAATAGGACTTCGTAAAGAATTGTCTGTTTTTGGAGATGATTATCCAACTCCTGACGGAACTGCTGTTCGTGATTACATTCACGTGGTAGATTTAGCAAAAGCGCACGTAATTGCATTACAACGCTTGTTGAATAAAAAGAATTTAGCAAAAGTAGAAACCTTTAACTTAGGAACAGGAAAAGGAAGTTCAGTTCTAGAAGTAATTAATAGTTTCGAAAAAGTAAGCGATAAAAAACTGCCTTATAAAATTATGCCGCGTCGCGAAGGTGATATTACTGAAGCTTATGCAAATACAGATAAAGCAAACAATGTTTTAGGCTGGAAAGCTGAATTAAGTTTGGACGAAGCAATGGCAAGCGCTTGGAAATGGGAGCAAAAAGTTCGTTCTTAAAGAAAGAACTTGAAGAAAGATATATTGTCGAGACGCACAATAGTGTGTTTTAATTAATAAAAAAATACCAGATAATCGATTTTTGATTATTTGGTATTTTTTTTAAATGATATTTCATTTTTATGAAACAAAGTTTAGATTATAAATTGATTTTTGCTCTTGCGGCGGTTGGAATTATTTGGGGAACAACATTTTTAGGAATCCGTGTTGCGGTTGAAACTATTCCGCCTTGGTTTGTTACTTCAATTCGTCAAGGATTGGCAGGATTTGTAATGATGGCTATTTTGTTATTTAAAAAACAACTAACATGGATTGGCTGGAAAAATTTAAAACATCAACTTATTCCGTCAGTTTTAATGATTGTAATTGCAAATGGTTTTACAACAATTGCAGAGCAAACGCTCCCTAGCGGATTGGCTTCTGTAATAAGTGCGTTGTCTCCTATACTTATTTTTTTAGGAAGTATTTTATTCGGATTGCAAAAAATGAGTTTAAGAGGATTTGTCGGTGTAATTATTGGGTTTTCTGGTGTGGTTTTTATTTTTAAAGACGGACTCGGATCCTTTTTAGATGCAAATTATAAAACGGGAATGATGTTTATGGGATTTGCAATTTTAGCTTGGGCAGCGGGAACAATTTATACAAAAACACATGCCGTAAAATCTAATAATATTACGCTCAATTTGTTTTATCAATTTACGATGGCTTCTTGCATTCAGCTGGTGTTGGCATCTATTTTTTCACCAAATCCAGATTTTAGTTCATGGAGTTCAAGAAGTGTTTTTGCGGCTTTGTATTTGTCGGTTTTTGGTTCGGTAATTGCTTTTTTCTGTTATAATTATGCTTTAAAACATGTTACAGCGGTACAGGTTTCTATTTTATCGTATGTAAATACTATAATTGCAGTATTTTTAGGCTGGTTGCTTTTAGATGAAATTATTACAATTGATTTTATTATAGCGACAGCGCTTATTATTCTTGGAGTTTTTATTGTCAATTATAAGAAAAAGGAAAAGAAAGCATTTGAGTCCGAAGTTTAGTATTTCCTTTAAGTATGTCATTTCGACGAAGGAGAAATCTCCACAAGAAACTCCACAAACTTTGTCGAGCTACTCGCTACGATTTCTCCTTCGTCGAAATGACAAAAAGCTCTGAAAAATATATTTTTCAGAGCTTTTTTTGTGTAATATTTGATTTAAAAGACGAACCGCAGTCCAGCTCTGTAATTAAGCATTCGCAGTAACTGCTTCTTTGTCAATTTTATTAATCAAACCAGCTAATACTTTTCCTGGTCCAACTTCTGTAAACAAAGTAGCGCCGTCAGCGATCATTTGTTGTACTGATTGCGTCCATTTTACAGGAGCGGTCAATTGAATGATTAAGTTCTTTTTAATTTCGTTTGCATCAGAAACCGCATTTGCCGTTACGTTTTGGTAAACTGGACAAATAGGAGCAGAGAAAGTTGTAGCTTCAATTGCGGCAGCCAATTCTTCTCTTGCTGGTTCCATCATTGGAGAGTGAAATGCACCTCCAACAGGTAAAATTAAAGCACGTTTTGCTCCTGCAGCTTTCATTGCTTCACAAGCTTTTTCAACTGCTGAAGTTTCTCCTGAAATTACCAATTGTCCTGGGCAGTTGTAATTTGCAGCAACTACAATTCCATCGATAGAAGCGCAAACTTCTTCAACAATATTATCCGCTAAACCTAGAACTGCTGCCATTGTAGATGGAGTAATTTCGCAGGCTTTTTGCATAGCAAGAGCACGTTGCGAAACCAATTTTAATCCGTCTTCAAAAGATAAAGTTCCGTTGGCAACTAAAGCTGAGAATTCTCCTAAAGAGTGTCCAGCAACCATTTCTGGTTTAAAATCTTCGCCTAAAGTTTTAGCTAAAATAACCGAGTGTAAAAATACAGCTGGCTGTGTTACTTTGGTTTCTTTAAGTTCTTCGGCAGTGCCTTCAAACATGATATCTGTAATTCTAAAACCTAAAATTTCATTAGCTTTTTCGAATAATTCTTTGGCTAAAGCCGAGTTTTCATATAAGTCTTTGCCCATTCCTGTAAACTGTGTGCCTTGACCTGGAAATACGTATGCTTTCATTTGTCTAATTTGTTTTATTTTTTGGAATTGAAAATTAGCTTCAATTGAAAGGCAAAAATAACACTTTTTATTTCGTATAATCCTTAAACATATAAATCCATGCTAACCTAGAGAATCTCAAGTTGAAAGAAGTTAGTAAAGTAATAACAACAGCAATGATTGGAATGATTCTTAAATCGAAATTTTTCTCAAAGAAAAACTGTGCAATACAATACGTTGCAATCCCCTGAGCGACTGTTAATCCGTAGTTTACATACATAGCACCAAAGAAATAACCAGGCTCTTTTTGAAATTTATAATTACAATGACTGCAGTATTCATTCATTTTTGGAAGTCCGAAAGTCAAAAAAATATTTTTGTCTGTAAATACTTTTCCTTTATGACAAATAGGACATTCGTTGCTTAATATATGAGTTAATGCGCTTGACATGATCTTGTTATTTTTTATTTATACAAAGGTAATTCAGAGTATTATAAAAGGCTTTTTTATATCTTCGCTGATTATAGCACAATAAAGACATTTTTATGAAGAAATATCCCGTTTATAGTGTTCAGAATTTTAACTGCAATGATATTCATCGTGATTTTTATGTGAATACCTTTAAAGAACATCTAAAAAGCCACAGTTTTGTCGAAGAACCGCATCGTCATGATTCTTATTTAATGGTCTTTTTTACAAAAGGCTCGGGATTGCATGAAGTCGATTTTGATCAATTCGAAATAAAAAGAGGCAGTTTGTTTGTGCTGCAGCCTGGGCAAATGCATCATTGGAGTTTGTCTGAAGATGTCGAGGGTTTTGTAATTATTTTTTCTCAGGAATTGTATAATTTATATTTCGGACAAAAAAATATCAACGATTACAATTTTTATCATTCCATTCATAATCGTCCTGAAATGGTTTTTGAAGAAAAAGAAATTCCCAGAATTCTTTCGTATTTTAATTTATTGATTCAAGAAAGTAATGAAAATGCGAAATATCAATTAGATAAAATGTTGAATTTATTAGATTCAATTCATATTGAAATTGCTCGTAAATACAGTGAAACTTATTCGCATCAAACACATTCATACAATATTAAAATCAACAAGTTTGAATCATTATTGGAAGAGTATTTTAGAACAGAAAAGCTCCCATCTTTTTATGCAGAAAAGCTAAATATTACGCTAAAACATTTAAACCGAATCTGCAATGAAATTCTGCAAAAAACCGCCACAGAAGTAATTACAGACCGCGTAATCCTTGAGATTAAAAGAATGTTGATCGACAAACAATTAGCCGTAAACGAAGTAGCTTTCAAAGTTGGCTACGAAGATTATTCGTATTTCTCCAGATTCTTCAAAAAGCAAACAGGAGTTTCGCCAACGGAATTTCGAAATATAAAGTAAAAAAGGGCTTCGACTTCGCTCAGCCTGAAATACGAATCTTGAGAATACGATTGTCAGGCTGAGCGAAGTCGAAGCCCCCGTTCCTAAAAGCAAACAAAAAAAGCCTGCACTCCCGAGAAAAAGTGCAGGCTTCTTAACCAACCAAATTAAAACCTATTTATAAAGTATTAAGCTTGTTTTACAAATTGTAACTCAATGTTTAATTTTACTTCTTCACCAACTAAAACACCTCCAGTTTCAAGAGCTGAGTTCCAGTTTAAGCCCCAATCTTTACGATTAATTTTTCCTTCTATGTTAAGGCCTACTTTTGTATTTCCCCAAGGATCAGTCATAGTTCCGCTAAATTCTACAGGAAATTTTACAGTTTTAGAAATACCCTTAATATCTAAATCACCAGTTAATTCATATTCTCCATCATTTACTTTTTTGAAAGAGGAAGCTTTGAAGGCTAATTTTGGATGATTTTCAGCATCAAAGAAATCTCCGCTTCTTAAGTGACCATCTCTATCTGCATTTGCAGTATCGATTGAAGCGATATCGCCAGAAAACTGGATATCTGCATTTTCGAAATCATCTCCTTGTGTAGTAATTGTAGCGTCATAAGTTCCAAATTTACCTGAAACATTCGTAAACATCATGTGTTTAACTTTAAAACCAATTTCTGAGTGTGTTGGGTCAATTGACCATTTTGTAGTTGCCATAATTTTATTTTTTAAATAATTAATTTCATTTTGATAGGACAAAGTTACGGTGGTAGTAAGGGTAACGCACTTAACCTAGATTAAGAAATAAAAAATGTAATGTTTTTTGCCACAGATTACACAAATTAAAAGGATTAAAAAAAAATATGTCGCCACGAATTTCACAAATTTCCGCTAATTTTTATTTGATTTTTAACCCAATTTAATTAGTGAAAATTTGTGAAATTCGTGGCGACTAAGAATCACTTTAATCTGTGTAATCTGTAGCAAAAAACTAATGCTTAAAGTTTAGCTTTTCTTATTCATATAAAATGTCAAAGCTCCAGATGGACATTTTTTTACCGTTTCGATAATTTTTTCAGAAGTAGAAGCTTCGGCTACAATCCATGGTTTTTCTTTTGGACGAAAAACATCAGGATTATTTTTCACACAATTGGTTGAATGTATACATTTTCCAGATTGCCAAACAATTGTTACTTCGCCGTTTGTATATTCTTTAGTTAGGTTATTTGGATTCATGATTGAAAATTTTAAATAGTTAGTTTTAAGTAAATTAAGACCAATTTTCATTAAATAAAATTACGTTTTCTTTTTGGTTTTTGATGAAATTTGAGCAAAAAAAGAAACGATAATAAGCTGAAAATCAACTTAAATATCGTTTCTAAAAAAAATATTAATTGTAATCTTTGAATTAATAGTTCATTGGAATGTCCATCAATAAAAATTCAGCGTCTGTGTTGGCTTTAATGTTTAAAATGTCAGTTCCTGAAATTCCAATCGCATCGCGAGTGTTTAATTCCTGACCGTTGATTGTAACATTTCCTTTCAAAATAAAAGCATAAACTCCGTTTCCTTCTTTTTTGATTTTATATTCAGTTTCGATTCCGGCATCAAAATTTCCCATATTGAACCAAGCATCTTGATGGATCCAAACTCCGTCATCATCAGCATTTGGAGATAAAACCTGAGCTAATTTATTGTGTCTGTCGGCAACATTCAAAGTAATTTGTTGGTAACGTGGCGTAACATTTCTTTTATTCGGAAACAACCAAATTTGCAATAATTTAGTCTGCTGATCAGCATTTGGGTTAAACTCACTATGTTGAATTCCGGTTCCGGCACTCATCACTTGAATATCACCATTTTTGATAATTTCAGTATTTCCCATGCTGTCTTTATGCGCCAAATCACCTTCTAATGGAATTGTAATGATTTCCATATTATCGTGAGGATGAGTTCCAAAACCCATTCCGCCCGCAATTGTGTCGTCGTTCAGAACACGAAGCGCTCCAAACTGAATTCTATCTGGATTGTACCAGCTCGCAAAACTAAAGCTGTGATAAGCGTTCAACCATCCGTGATTTGCGTTTCCTCTTGTTTCTGCTTTGTGCAATACTATATTTTCCATGATTTTGTATGTTTTGTTAATTTTATAGTACAAAGATACTATCAAGGTCAAGGAAAAGCACTTAATGTAGATTAAGAAAAGATTTTTCTAAGATTCTGAGGTTCTAAGTGACTAAGATGCTAAGGTTTTTTTGGAGCAGAAATCTTGGTTTTCAAAAGACGTGACGTCCCGCTATCCGTTTCAATCTTTTGTGGTGAACCCCACCACAAGAGGATTTTCACTTCTATCGTGGCTATACTAGACGTTTCATTTTTATAAGTAGCTTTATGTATAGATTAGAAAGATTAACCATACACTTTGTCATCTCGACGGAGGAGGGATCTCCGCAAGTAGCTCTACAAAGATTGGTGACATTGTATGAGGGGTTTCTTGTGTGATCCTTCATCTCTCAGGATAACGACATTGCGAAAACTATCTAAGAAGTCTATTGTCTAAGAAGTCTAATAATCTAAATTAACTATACTGAGAAATGAACTGCTGCACAACAGCATCTGTATTCTCGTGACGTTTTTTCTTTTCCAATTCAATTGGAGGAGAGGCTCTTTCAAGACAATCTTTTACATCACAAGTCTCACAAGTAACACCAACAATTCTTTTAACAAGCGGTTTTCCTTCAATAAATTTAAATTTCTTTTTCATTGCCGGCGTAATCAAAATTCCAACAGAGATGCTTCGAATAGTATCATGTAAAAAAGGATCTTTAGTTGCCGATGAAAAAACCAAATATTCATTTCCGCTATGAACGTAACTCGAAATTTGTGCATCAAAAAAGTGTGGTTTATTTTGTTTGATGGCTTCGTCGATGGTTTTCACTGAAACCCATCTTCTGCAATAATGTTCGTTCGTCTCATTGGCATGTGGTTCTTGTTGATTCGTTATGTGTAGTTCTTTTTTAATATGATAAACATCTGAACCAATTTTATGTGACATTCTTAAAAAGAATAAATTTTTAAGTTGAAAATCTTTCGGTAATAAATTTGTTAATCGTTGGTAAAATGATTCTGGCGAAACTTCGAAGCTTTCAATCAGTGCTACAAATTCTTCCGGATTTGGTTTCTCATTGGTTAAAAAAGCATTTACTTTATCTACAACCAATTGTCTCGGCAATAATAAAGCGCCAGCAAAATAAGAAGCATAAAAATTATTTAAAACCTGATCAAAATTTTCAAACTTAATCCAGCTGAAAGTCAGTAATCGATCGGATATTTTTAAATAGTTATAAGCGATCTCTTTAGCTAAAATAAAAGCTCTTTGCGGGGCATCGATTTCTGTTGAAAGCAATAAGGTTTTGCTTTTCGGAACGTAAATGGAACGCAAATCGCCCAAAGCTTCCTGATCTGTAAAAGCAATTTCTTGAATTTTGTATTCGTATTCTTCTTTTAAAATTGCCTCTAATTCTTCAATTGTGATTTTAGAATCCAGATTTATCTGAAACGACTTCGAAAATGCAATTACTTTTTCTTCTAAATCTTCAAAATAATTACTGTGTGCTTCCTGATAAGAACGTAAAGCGGCCAAAAAGAAACTTTCACGGCTTAGATTGTAATGCTGAGCGATTTCGATAATAGTACTAATAAACGCATTGACTTTTGCAGGAGCATTAGCAATAATATCAATCAAATCTGCTTCCTGAATGCCGAAAAGCTCTAGCGGAATCTCTTTTAAAATTCCTGATTTTAAGATTTCGCCAATCGGAGCGAGGTTATTATCAAGTTTTAAAGACACCATTTGGTCATAAGTCACGTCCAAATGTTCGCAGAGAAGCAAAATTTTATCTGTTTTAGGATATTTTTTTCCCTTTTCAATCTCGTTTAAATACGATTTTGAAAGATTTGTCAATTTGGCTAAGCCAAAAAGTGACAGATTTTTTTGCGTTCTGACTTGCTTCAATTTTAGTCCGAAGATCAGCTTTATATAGTCTTTTTCGATATCCATGAACCAAATATAGTTATTCTAAAAATAATCGCCAAAAAATTATTTTTAATATTTAGCGAACGTTCGCTTGTTTTGTAAAAAACTTTTTTATAATATTGTCATGTAGAAATTATTAAAAATCAAATCGTTACGATTTTGATGTTCTGAAATGAATAGATAATGATATAACAATGAGATTTTTTTCTAATAAAAAATAAAATCACAGCTATGAAAAACCAATTAGAAATTACCGAAACGGCAATGGAATTTTTAGCCGAAAAGAAGCTTCGTTATCCAAAAATCTGGACAGAAGAAGCGATTGTTTTTATAACCGAATTGCACCGAAAATTCGAATCGCAGCGAAAACTATTGCTTTTGCAGAGAGAACAAAAACAAGTCACTTTTGATCAAGGAATTCTGCCAGTTTTTATTCTAGAAACTAAAAGCGTAAGAGAAGGCAATTGGACAGCTGGTGAAATCCCAAAAGATTTATTAGACCGAAGAGTGGAAATTACAGGGCCAGTTGATCGTAAAATGATAATCAATGCTTTGAATTCGGGAGCTAAAACTTTTATGGCCGATTTTGAAGACAGCACTTCGCCGACTTGGCAAAATTTGATGGACGGACAAGTAAATCTAATCGATGCGGTAAACAAAACAATTACTTATACGGATTTGGTAAAACAAAAATCCTATCATTTAAATGAAAAAATCGCAACGCTAATTGTACGTCCAAGAGGTTTGCATTTACCAGAAAAGCATCTTTTAGTTGAAGGAAATGAAGTTTCTGGTTCTTTGGTAGATTTTGGATTGTATGTTTTTCATAATCATAAACGACTTTTAGAAAACCATTCAGGGCCGTATTTCTACATTCCGAAATTAGAACATTATCTGGAAGCACGCTGGTGGAATAATGTTATTGATTTTACCGAGGATTATCTAAAATTGAAACGCGGAACGATAAAAGTGACGGTTTTAATTGAAACCATAACGGCAAGTTTTCAGTTGGATGAAATCATTTACGAATTGAAGGAACATATCGTTGGTTTGAATTGCGGACGCTGGGATTATATTTTCTCTTATATCAAAAAGTTTAGGAAAAATCCAAAATTCATCGTTCCAGATCGCGATCAAGTAAATATGACTTCGCCTTTTATGAATGCGTATTCGAATTTGGTTATTCAGAGATGTCATAAACGTGGAATTCATGCGATTGGCGGAATGGCTGCGCAAATTCCGATTCGAAATAATGAAGAAGCCAACGCAATTGCTTTTGCAAAAGTAAAAACCGATAAAGAACGTGAAGTTCGAAATGGGCACGACGGAACTTGGGTAGCGCATCCGGATTTGGTTGTATTGGCAAAAGAAATTTTTGATAAAGGAATGCCAACTCCAAATCAGATTCATATTAAAAGAGAACATGGAAAAATTACAGAAGAGGATTTAATTGAACCACCAATTGGAATCATCACTGAAAATGGTGTTCGAAAAAATATCAACGTAGGAGTTTTGTATCTGGCTTCATGGCTAAACGGACAAGGCGCCGCCGCACTGCATAATTTGATGGAAGATGCTGCAACGGCTGAAATTTCGAGATCGCAATTGTGGCAATGGCTTCAAAATAAAGTGCTTTTGGATAATGGACGAAAATTAGATTTAGCCTATTATCACGAATTGACTTTGGAAGAATTTCAAAAAATTAAAAACGAATTAGGCGAAGAAAATCACGAAAAACAACAATTTCCGTTAGCTGAAAAAGTGCTGGAAAGATTGGTAGTAAATACTGAATTTGTTGACTTTTTGACTATTCCGTGTTACAAATATTTATAAGAAAAAAAACCGCTTAATCTGTGAAATCTGCGGGCGAATAATTTTTTCACGCAGATTTAGCAGATCAGGCAGATAGAATGAGAATGAAAAGATTTACGCAGATCTTCTTAAAACTATTTAAGTCCGGTTAAAACTGATAACTGAGACTGAAAACTATAAACTTTACTAACCACTTTAACTATACTATTTATGAAAACAACAGAAGACAGAATTCAGGAATTGATTAACGATTGGATCACGAACCCAAGATGGAAAGGTGTTGAACGCCCTTACACCGCGAGTGAAGTAGTTACACTTCAGGGGTCTTATCATATTGAGCATTCTATTGCCAAAATGGGAGCGCAAAAATTATGGAGAAAGTTAAAAAGTCAGGATTTTGTCGCTGGTTTGGGGGCGTTGACTGGAAATCAGGCGATTCAGGAAGTCGATGCGGGTTTAGAAGCGATTTATTTAAGCGGCTGGCAAGTTGCGGCTGATGCAAACTTAGCAGGCGAAATGTACCCTGATCAATCGCTTTATCCAGTAAACAGTGTTCCGATGGTGGTAAAAAAGATTAACAATGCTTTATTGCGTGCTGATCAGATTCAGACAGTAAATAATATTGAAGAAAAAAAAGATTATTTAGTTCCGATTGTGGCTGATGCCGAAGCAGGTTTTGGGGGAAATCTAAATGCTTTCGAACTAATGAAATCTATGATTGAAGCTGGAGCTTCTGGAGTTCATTTTGAGGACCAATTAAGTTCTGCAAAAAAATGCGGACATCTTGGAGGAAAAGTTTTGGTTCCAACTCAGGAAGCGATTAATAAATTAATTGCTGCGCGACTGGCTTCAGATGTTATGGGCGTTTCAACTTTGATTGTTGCGAGAACAGATGCAGAGGCAGCTAATTTATTAACTAGCGATGCTGATCCGAGAGACCGCAAATTTTTAACCGGTGAAAAAACGGCAGAAGGTTTCTTCTATGTAAAAAACGGAATCGAGCAGGGGATTGCAAGAGGTTTAAGCTATGCGCCTTACGCAGATTTAATTTGGATGGAAACCAGTAATCCAGATTTAGAATTTGCGAGAAAATTTGCAACAGCGATGAAAAAAGAATTCCCAGATAAAATGTTGGCTTACAATTGTTCTCCGTCTTTTAATTGGGCAGCAAAATTAACGGTTGCCGAAATGGAAACGTTCAGAGAAGATTTAGCTGCAATGGGGTATAAATTTCAATTCATTACTTTGGCAGGTTTCCATGCTTTGAATACGAGTATGTTTGAATTGTCAAGAGCGTACAAAGAACGTGGAATGGCAGGTTATTCTGAATTGCAAGAAAGAGAATTTACTTTACAGAAAAACGGGTTCAGAGCTGTAAAACATCAGGCTTTTGTGGGAACTTCTTATTTTGACGCGGTTCAAAATACTGTAATGTTAGGAAAATCAGCAATAACAGCGATGGAACATTCTACTGAGGTTGAGCAATTTTAATTCACTACACACGGTTCATTTTTGAGCCGTGTTTTTTTTTGCCACGGATTAAAAGGATTATAATGATTAAAAAAAATGTCGCCACGAATTACACCAATTTTATTTCAATCTAATTCGTGAAAATTTATGTAATTCGTGGCGAAAAAAAAAATCCTTTTAATCATTATAATCCTTTTAATCTGTGGCAAAAAAACTTTATTTCTTCAAAAGACGAGCTTTCATTTTGCTGAAGAATTCTGGTGTTACACCAATAAAAGAAGCGATTTGTTTTTGCGGAACTTTATGAACTAAAGTCCCGTATTTTTTACAGAATTTATCGAAACGTTCTTCGGCCGGTAAACTTAAGTTATCCATTAATCGCTGTTGATTGGCAACTAAAGAGTTTTCTATTAAAATTCTAAAAAAACGTTCCAGTTTTGGAATTTCAAGAAAAAGCTGCTCCTGATTTTCTTTGGATAAAGAAACTACTTCTGCATCCTCTAAAACTTCAATAAAAAGCTGTCCTGGTTTTTGTGAAAAATAACTGTACATATCGCTCATCCACCAGCCTTCGCAGGCAAATGAAAGAACGTGCTCTACAATATTATCATTGATATTGAAACTTCTTAAAATTCCAGAGTTTACAAAATACGAGTGTTTACAGACTTCTCCGGCACTTAATAATATAGTTTTAGCTTTATAAGTCTTAGTTTCTGTTTTAGACAAAAAAAGAGCTTGTTCTTCGGGTGTTAATGAAACGTGCTTGGCAATATTTTCAAGAATTAACGCCATTATTTTTCGTTTACTAAAGTGAATGAAGTAGCTTTAAAACGATTTTTTTCGATTGTTCCGGTTACTGTTGCTTTTTTGACTGCATTGCAAAATCCGTCTTCAGCGTGAGCATCGCCATGATCATCGATTTTTGTTCCGTCAACGAAATAGGTTTTTCCATCAATACGAACAGCTAAATCACAGCTTTTACCTTTCATTCCAAATTGACATTCTCCACAAGCAGTTTCTACAACTGTTGGTTTGTCAATTACCTTTTTACTTTGAGCCTGAGTTGAAATACCAACAAATAGGAAAATCACGAATATAAGTTTTTTCATTTTTTAAGAATTTATAGTTATTAATTTTGCCGTTTCTTTGGCGCGTTCGGTTATTTCGTTAATTGGGGTTGAAAGTGAATCATGACTTAAAACAACTCCCATTCTTCGATAAGGTCTTGAAGTTGGTTTTCCGAAAATTCTAAAATCAGTTTTTGGTAAAGCAGCTACTTTTTCGATTCCGGTATAAGTTGGATTTGTTGAATCTTCTGAAGCTAAAATCACGGCACTTGCTCCAGCTTTTTCTAAAGTAATTTCGAAAATTGGAAGACTTAAAATTGCTCTTAAATGCAATTCAAATTCATTGAAATTCTGCGTTCCCGCCAAAGTTACCATTCCAGTGTCGTGTGGACGCGGAGAAAGCTCAGAGAAATAAACGCCTTCTTTGGTTAAGAAAAATTCAACGCCAAAAAGTCCAGCACCGCCAAGTGCTTCTGTGATTTTTTCAGCCATATCTTGAGCTTCGTACAAATCTTTTTCTGAAACCAAAGCCGGCTGCCAGCTTTCCTGATAATCACCTCTTTCTTGTCTGTGGCCAATTGGAGCACAAAACAATGTTGGATTATTATTTTGAGTAATTGTTAAAAGCGTAATCTCAGAATCGAAATTTACAAAAGCTTCAACAATCACTTCGATAACATCACCACGCGAACCAGCAACAGCGTATTGCCATGCTTTTTCAATATCGCTTTCTGTTTTTATAGTCGATTGTCCTTTTCCTGATGAAGACATTAAAGGTTTTACCACACACGGAATTCCAACTTCTTGAACGGCTTTTTGAAGTTCTTCGGCTGAAGTTGCGTATTGATATTTGGCTGTTCTTAGTCCGAGTTCTTTTGACGCTAAATCACGAATTGCTTTACGGTTCATCGTAAAGTTTGCCGCTTTCGCTGAAGGAACAACGGTAATTCCTTGTTTTTCGTAATCGTAAAATCGTTCAGTGCGAATAGCTTCTATTTCGGGAACTATAAAATCTGGTTGGTGTTTGGCTACGATTCGGTCAAGTGCTTCACCGTCGAGCATATTGATGACTTCAAAGCCGTGCGCAACTTGCATTGCCGGTGCATTTTCGTAACTGTCAACTGCAATTATGGTTTGTCCGATTCGTTGGGCAGCAATGACAAATTCTTTGCCTAATTCGCCTGAACCCAGGAGTAGTATTTTCATTTTGGAGTGTTGTATTGTTTGAGTAGTAAAAGTAGGGAAAAAGCTTTTTTTAACCACAAAGAGCTAAAAGAATTTCTCACGCAGATTTTGCAGATCGAGCAGATTTAATTTTGTTCTAGATTTTAGTTTTGACAAAGTAACTATACAGTTTGTCATTTCGACGGAGGAGAAATTTCCACGAGTAGCTCTACAAAGATTGGATTATTGGAACGGAGTTACTTGCGAAGATTTCTCCTTCGTCGAAATGACAAGATTGTGGACATAACAGAATAAATTTAACCGCTAAGAGCGCAAAGAATTACGCAAAGAACGCAAGGTTGTATTTTTAAATAAAAAAGGTTCGCAAAGATTATTTTAAAATCTTTGCGAACCTTGCGTAATTCTTTGCGCTCTTTGCGGTTAAACTTTTTTAGTGAAAATGATCTTCTTCAATCTCAAATTCAGCATCTTTTTCCCAGATTTCCATTTCGCAGGGTTTGCAGTTGAATTTTAGTTTGTATTCAAGTTCACCTTGTTTTAAAACTAAAGGCTCTTTTACCTTAACACCAACGATGTCTTTTTGGTGTATCGGGCATTTTTTTAATTCGTATTTGATACAATATTTTGTTGTCATTACACGAGATTTTCCTGGATCCCATTGTAATTCGAATGCTTTTTCGATTTCGGTTACACCGTGGCGTTCGTAGAATTTACGGGCCGTTTTGTTTGAAACATTGTACATGAAATCCAATTTGGTTTCAGGATACGGATGTGACGTTTTTACCAATTGGTGTTCCTCACGTTTGTAATTTGCCAAACGAATTTCAGATAACTGTTCGTAAACCGTTCTTCTCATTTCGTTGATTTTTGAAATAGGAAGGAACCAGTTTTGAGAAAACATGATATTGATTTCGTCCGCGCTATATGGTGTAAAACCTGTTTTTGCTAATTGAACTTTTATGTTTTCTTCGATTGATTCACCAGTTTTAGTTTGTTCTTTTGAATGCTCTAAAATAACTGTACTTACGTTTCCGTCTTCGTCGGTTGCGATTAATTCAAAACCGTTTTCGTTTTCGGTAAGCAATAAAGTCGTTCCGATTTTACGGATTGCACTATCTTCTCTTTCTACAATTTTGATGAAAGCTATATCGTTATTACGGTAAATAAAAGTTCCGTCTTTTATTTCTTTTAAAACGTTTGGATACACTTTTCCGTTTTCTGCTTTGTTTACGTAGATTCCGTCAGCTTCATTGTTTTCGTTGATGAAACAAAGTCCGTCACCGTTGTTTAGTAATTCGCCGTTTTCGATTTCGTAAGCGTTTCCAACAGTTCGGATTAATTTACCAATATATTGCCCTTTAGATTTTGGACTTTCCCAAGAACCAATACTAGCGTGTCTTTCGTTTACAAAATAATCGGTATAACCACGATTGAAAGTTCTATTTAAAGTAGAATCAAAAGTATAAGTACATTTTCCAGAAGAAGCTTTGATGTATTTGTCGCTTTCTTCTAAATAACTGTCTAATTTTTGACGTAAATAAGAAACGTTGTTTTTAACGTAAGCTACATCTTTTAGTCTTCCTTCGATTTTGAAAGAAACGATTCCTGCTTCAATTAAATTCGGGATCTGATCTGAAACATCTAAATCTTTAATCGAAAGCAAGTGACTGTTTTTGATTAAAGTTTCTCCGTTTCCGTCGATTAAGTTATACGGTAAACGGCAGTTTTGGGCACAAGAACCACGATTGGCGCTTCGTTCTCCGTTTGCCACACTCATATAGCAGTTTCCACTGAAAGAAACACATAAAGCTCCAGTTACGAAAAATTCTAACTCAACATCAGCTTCGTCGTAAATTGTTTTAATTTGATGCAAGTTTAATTCGCGTGCTAAAACCACACGTTTGATTCCTGCATCTTTAAGGAATTTAATTTTATCGGCATCACGATTATTGGCTTGTGTGCTGGCGTGAAGAACGATAGGAGGTAAGTCCATTTCCATAATCGCCATATCTTGAATGATCAAGGCATCAACACCAATATCATATAACTCCCAAATCATGGCGCGACACGTTTCTAACTCGTTGTCGTACAAAATGGTATTCATAACCACAAAAACCTGTGCGTTAAATAAGTGTGCGTATTTTACAAGTTCTGCAACATCTTCAATAGAGTTGTTTGCATTAGAACGTGCACCAAATTGTGGCGCACCAATATATACAGCATCGGCACCACTATTTATGGCTGCGATTCCTCCAATTAAATCTCTAGCAGGAGCTAATATTTCGATTTTCTTCTTCATTTCTAAAACTTTAGACTTTTGTGGTATACCCGAAAAAAAGTGTGCAAAGGTCTAATAAATTATTCGAGTTTGCTAGTGATGAAGCGATTTTTTTGAAATTGTTAACTTAATATGGAATGATGATAAATGAAGTTTTGTTTATTTAGTTGGTTCGTAAATAAGCTGTACTACTCCAGATTTGAAAATATTGGTTTTAAGTAATGTTAATTCGAGTCGTTCTTTTAAGTCTTCAAATAATGGTTTGCCGTTTCCTAAAGCTATAGGGTGAACTGATATTCTATAAGTGTCAATAAGGTTTAATTGGATAAAAGTTTTAATAAGACTTGCTCCGCCATACAGCCAAATATCGTCTCCAGATTGTGCTTTAATCTCATTTACTTTTGTAGCAATATCAGAGTTTATAAATGTTGCTTTATTATCTTGCCTGCTTTGACTTGAAAAAACATATTTCTGCTTTGAATGTACTCCTTTCCAAAGCATTAGTTCGGCATTACCTGCATTTGCTTCTGGCTGATAATTACCCCAAGAATCATAACTTACCCGGCCATAAAAAATAGTATCTATGCCTGATAAAAATCCATCAAAGTCCATTTCATCATCCATAATGCACCAATCAATTTCTCCATTTGAACCTTCGATAAAACCATCTAAGGTTACAGCTAAATCTAAAATTACTTTTTTCATGAGAGATACTATTTTGTTATGTTTTTTTGATATAAAAATATAGTATTTAAGTTTTTAATCGAACATAAAAGAGTATTTAGTTCATTCGGAAGTGTTATTTTATGTTTTAAAGAATTGGGGAGACTCTTATAAAGGTTTAGAATCAAAATTTGGAGAGTTAAGTTTCTTTTTAGAATGAAATATCTTGTTTGTTATTTTGCGTGAGGGATAGCAGTGGAAAGCCCACAGCCTGACGAAGGAAGAGCGAGGACTTGCAGCGGATGGCCCGACCCAGAGGGACACGCCCCATAATAACTCCATAAAAAAAACAGCTTAAAGTATAAAAGTGATGAAACTTTTGAACCTTAAGCCGTTTTTAATAAAACTTATTTATGTTGTTATGCAGTCAAAGCTTCTTTGATTCTGCGTAATGCTTCTTTTAAAATATCGTCGCTTGTTGCGTAAGAGAAACGAATACAATTTGGATTTCCAAAAGCATCTCCAGTTACGGTTGCAACATTGGCTTCAGCTAAAAGATACATTGAAACGTCGTTTGCATCTTTAATTTCAGTTCCTTTTAAAGTTTTTCCGAAGAAAGAAGAAACGTCTGGGAAAACGTAAAAAGCTCCCTCTGGAACATTGATTTTTACTCCTGGAATTTCTTTTAATAATCCAACAACTAAATCTCTACGTGTGTGGAAAGCCTGTACCATGTGGTTTAATACACTTGGATCTGCGTCTACTGCTGTAATTGTAGCGCGTTGTGCTACAGAATTTGCTCCAGATGTTACTTGTCCTTGAATTTTTGTACATGCTTTTGCGATGAATTCGGGAGCTCCGATATAACCAATTCTGTATCCTGTCATGGCGAAAGCTTTTGCAACTCCGTTTACAGTGATTGTTCTTTCTAACATTCCTGGGATTGAACCGATGCTGCAGAAAGTTCCAGAGAAATTAATATGCTCATAGATTTCGTCAGCAACTACGTAAATATTTGGGTGTTTTTCTAAAACTTTAGCCAATGCTGTTAATTCTTCTCTGCTGTAAACAGATCCTGACGGATTACAAGGAGAAGAAAACCACATCATTTTTGTTTTTGGCGTGATAGCAGCTTCTAATTGTTCTGGTGTAATTTTGAAATCTGTATCTACAGAAGTTGGAACTTCAACAGGAACTCCTCCTGAAAGTTTAACGATTTCGAAATATGAAACCCAATATGGTGCAGGTAAAATAACCTCGTCACCATCGTTTAACATTACTTGCGCAATGTTGTATAAAGATTGTTTTGCTCCTGTAGAAACCACGATTTGAGTTGGTTTGTACTCTAATCCGTTGTCTCTTTTAAATTTTCTGCAGATTGCTTCTCTTAATTCAAGGTAACCTTCTACTGGAGAATATGTGCTATAATTTTCGTCTACTGCTTTTTTAACAGCCTCTTTAATAAAGTCAGGTGTATTAAAGTCAGGCTCACCTAAACTTAAACTGATAATGTCTTTTCCTTGAGCTTTTAATTCGCGAGCTAATGCTGCCATTGCCAATGTTTGTGAAGTCGCAAGGTTGTTGATTCTGTCTGAAAGAATATGGTTCATTATAAAAATTTTGAATGTCCTTAATTTTCAACTTTTAATTAAGGAAGGTTATTATTAATAGATTTTTTTTAGCTTAAACTGATAATTCAGGTTTCATTCCTAAATCGCGTAAATGCTTAAAGTGTGCAATAATAGCACTTCGCATTGTTTTGTATTCATAATAAGGTAAGTTGCACTCTTTTGCGGTTTCCTTTACGATTTTTGCAATTTTACCATAATGTATATGACTTATGTTTGGAAAAATATGATGTTCGATTTGATGATTCAATCCTCCTGTGTACCAGTTAACAATTGCATTTTTTGGAGCAAAATTTGTTGTAGTAAATAATTGGTGAATTGCCCAAGTATTGTCCATTTCTCCTAATTCATTTGGAGTTGGATTTGTAGTATGTTCTACAACGTGAGCCAACTGAAAAACAACACTTAAGATTAATCCTGCAGTGTAATGCATTACGAAAAAGCCAAGAAGAACTTTCCACCAAGTAATTCCTATTACAATTGGTAAAACAATCCAAATAGAAACATATATAATTTTGGTGATGATTAAAGTTGTCCAAAGAATTTTTGGGCTTTTTGGTTCACCATAAGATAATTTTCTTCTAAGGTAGTTTCTCATTTGCTTAAAATCGGTTGTAATTGCCCAATTAAAAGTCAAAAGTCCATATAAGAAAACAGAGTAATAATGTTGAAAACGATGAAAACTATGCCATTTTGCATCTTGAGTAAAACGGATAATTCTTCCAGCGTCTAAATCTTCGTCATGTCCTGGAATGTTGGTATATGTATGATGAAGTACATTATGTTGTACCTGCCAGTTATAAACATTTCCTGCCAGTACATAAATAGTACCTCCCATAAATTTGTTAATCCAGTTTATATTAGAATACGACCCATGATTTCCATCATGCATTACATTCATTCCAACACCAGCCATACCAATACCAATTACGATTGATAAAAGCAGCATTACCCAAAAAGGCATATTAAGTGTGAGGATTAAAAAATACGGAGTAAGAAAAACCGCGAACAGAATAACAGCTTTTAAGTGCAGCTTCCAGTTTCCGGTCTTTTGAATGTTGTTCTCTTTAAAGTAATTGTTTACCCGAGAGTTAAGTGTTCTGAAAAACTTCAGATTGTCTTGCCTTGCAAAAGTTGGAGCAGTGTTATTCATAATTAATTTAAATAGGTTTCAAAGGTAATTATTATAAATTCTCAATTTGCAAAATTGAGTTAAATATTTCAATCGTAAAGTAGTACTTTTGTTAAAAATTTAGAGCAATGGATGAGATATTGAAATATTTTCCTGATTTGACCGATCTTCAAATCGAACAATTTCAAAAATTAGACTTTTTATACCACGATTGGAATGAAAAAATCAATGTAATTTCTAGAAAAGATATTGATGCCTTATATACAAAACACATTTTGCATTCTTTAGGAATTGCTAAAATCATGAAATTTGAGCCGGGAGCAACAGTTCTTGATGTTGGAACTGGGGGAGGTTTTCCTGGAATTCCATTGGCGATTCTTTTTCCTGAAACACGTTTTTATTTAATTGATGTAATCGCAAAAAAAATAAAAGTAGTTCAAGGTGTTGTCGATGCATTAGAATTAAAGAACGTAAAGGCTGAACAAAAGCGTGCAGAATTAGTAAAAGGGGATTTTGATTTTATTGTCAGCCGTGCTGTAACTAATATGCCAGATTTTGTTTCTTGGATAAAAGATAAAATTAAAAAGCAACACAAGCATACTTTGAAAAACGGAATTTTGTATTTGAAAGGAGGAGATCTGACAGAAGAATTAAAAGATTTCCCAAATACTACTCTGTATGACTTAGCAGAAATATTTGACGATGAATTTTTTGAAACTAAAAAAGTGGTTCATCTGCCTTTAAAATTTAAAGCTTAAATTAAACTTAAAAAAATAACCCGAATGAGTATTCTTTCGGGTTATTTTTTGAGTTAATATTAGGTTGATTAGGATGCCTTTTTAGCAGAATTCAAAAAAGGATTTGCTTTGAGATCTAAATTATCGATAAAATTGTGAATTGCATTTTCTGATGCTTCAACACTGTATTTAAACTCGGGATCAAAGAAAAAATCGCGACATATTACAGGTTCATTTGATGAATTGTAAACTGCCTCATCAGATTCGTCTAAATCAATATAACTATAAGTACAAGGATAAAGTGAAACTAAGTTAGAGATCGTGCTGCTAAGCCATTTGTCGAAAGTTTTCTTTTTTGGAGTAATATGACGCGTTAATAATACTAATCCTAAAAGTTCATTTTGTAAAAAATAAGATCCTTTTCTATATCTAACATCAATCATCGTCACGTTCATTAAAGCAATCCATAATGCACCATCAACAGGACCTACGGCAGGAATTTCAAGTTCGGTATCAAACAATAAAGGATTTATCTGCTCTCGATTATTAATAGAGCACCAAAGAGCTTCAATTCGTTTTTGGGTGTCATTTGTTGTTTGCGTGAATCCTGTAAAGCGCCAATAAATCCACTCTAATAATGCCGCAGTAAGACCAATAGAGCCTTTATGATTAATATGTGTTAATGCATTTTCCAACTCTTGATTTTGTTCAAGAGGATCTAGAAATTTGTCTATTTTCTTCCTAGTCCAAGTAAAATCAATTGAATGACCAATACTTTTTGATTCTAAAATTATTTTAGGGACATTGTTTAAATTCCTCATTTGATTAATGTGTTAAATTATTTTAAGACAAATTTAAAGGGATGTTTTTTTACGAAATGTTATTAGAAGTTTTTAAAATAACAAAATAAGTTTTTTAACAAGTGTATGGTATTAGTAATCAATGTCATAAGAAAAGTATTACAACAACTACTCGAAAAATGTTAATTAAAGTAATGCTGTTTTGTGTAAATTTAATTTGGTAAAATTGTAAGAAATTTTGTTTTCCTTTGATTGATCACTTGAACTTTTTTTATTGTTTAATTTAAAAAACAGTTATGATGAATAAAATACTTTGTACGATTGGTTTAATGATGTTTTTCGTAGTTTCCTGCGAGAAAAAACAAGCAAAAGAAGCGCAAGAACCTGAAGAATTGCATGAAAATGTAATGATCGAAACAGCTTCAAAATTAGTTCCATTAAAAGAAAAAGTTTTAACTGAAGAACAACAAAAAGCACTTACTCCTGATTTGATTATTCAGAGTTTGAAAGAGGGAAATAAGAGATATATGAATAACGACTTGACTTTAAGAGATCATTCAGCATTGGTTCGTGATGCTGTTGAAGGACAATACCCAAAAGCAGTTATTCTTTCTTGTGTTGACAGTAGAATTCCTGTAGAAGATGTTTTTGATAAAGGAATTGGAGATCTTTTTGTTGGAAGAGTCGCAGGGAATTTTGTTAATGAAGATTTATTAGGCAGTATGGAATTTGGCTGTAAAGTTTCTGGAGCAAAACTCATTTTGGTTTTAGGACATGAATCCTGCGGAGCTATAAAATCAGCGATTGACAATGTAGAATTAGGGAATATCACGGCGATGCTTGCTAAAATAAAACCTGCAATAGCAAAATCTCAAGATTTTAAAGGAGACAAAACTTCTAAAAATGATGAATTTGTAGCGCATGTTGCAAAAATAAATGTGCTTGAAACAATCGAAAATATCAAAGCAAAAAGTCCTATTTTAAAAGAAATGGCAGATAAAGGCGAAATCAAAATTATAGGAGCTTATTATGATTTGCATTCTGGAGAAGTTGTTTTTCTTTAATTTTAAAATCATTAAAAATAAAAGCCGAATCTTGAAAATAGATCCGGCTTTTTTCATGCAGATAAAATTCTGAGCAAGAAAATTTCATTTATCACCTATTATTTTTCTTTCATGTACTTTTATTTGTTCGCTCTATATTAGAGAAATACCTTTACGATGTCACTAATATCTTTTACCTTAAAAATGAATAAAACAATATCGACTTATTGGAAAACTCAACTGGCAGGATGGCTTACAGCTTCTTTATACTGGGGATTTCAGGCTTTTTTCAGTGGTAATTTTATCTGGAAAATTGGTGTTGCCGATTTAATATTAGATGTTTCGATTGGTATTGGACTAACACATCTTTATCGAAATTTTGTTTTAAAAAAGGGATGGAATAAACTAAATCTGAAAAAATTAATTCCAAAAATGATAATAGGTGTTTTGATGCTTTCTTTGGCATATACAGTTTTGATTGCTGGTAAATTATATCTGGTTCGCCTCTTTATACTAAAAGGCCATCTTTTACCTTTTACGGTATTTTTTAAATCGATGCAATTGCAAATTTTTATTACAGGAACCAGGTTAATGTCGATTTGGGTATTAGCGTATCACCTTTATCATTATTCAAGACTTGAATTGCAAACAGTAAAAGAAAATGCTAGACTGTCTATTATTGTAAAAGAAGCACAATTAAATAATCTGAGTTCACAACTTAATCCGCATTTCTTTTTTAATTCATTAAATAATATAAAATTTTTGGTATTAGAGAATCCGCATTTAGCCAGAAGAGCAATTGATCTTTTGTCTGAATTGTTAAGGAATTCCTTAAACAGCAATGTTGAGAAATTAATTCTTTTAAGTGATGAAATTAATTTGGTTAGAGATTATCTTGAATTGGAAAAAATGCGTTTTGAAGAACGCTTGCAAATTAAAATTGAAGCAAATGAAGAAGAATTAACGCATTTGATTTTGCCTTTTAGTATTCAGTCATTAGTTGAAAATGCCGTTAAACATGGAATTGAAAAAAGAAAAAACGGCGGATTTATAGAAGTAAAAGTAAAAGCCGAAAATGATTTAATAAAAATTACAGTCCAAAATTCAGGTAAACTCAGCAAAGAAATAAAGGATTCGGGCATTGGACTAAAGAATCTAAAAGAGCGATTGCTGCTGCAATATAATGGACAAGCTTTTTTTGAAATAAAAGAGATGCGGGATGAAACAGTTTTGGCAACAATTTTAATACCATCGAAATGAAAAAGATAAAAGTTATACTAGTTGATGACGAACGTTTGTCGAGAGAAGAACTTAAACGAGCTTTATTATTGTATGAAGATTTTATTCTAATTGGTGAGGCTGAAAATGCATATGATGCCAAAGTTCTGATTGAAAAGAAAATGCCTGATTTGATTTTTTTAGATATTGAAATGCCTGAAAGATCTGGCTTTGATTTATTAGAATCCTTAGAGAATGTTCCAGAGGTATTATTTATTACAGCCCATAATCAATTTGCAGTACAAGCATTTGAAGTAAATGCATTAGACTATTTGCTGAAGCCCATAAGAGATGAACGTTTTTCGAAAGCAATTGAAAAAATAAGAAATACCATAGGTATGAAATCTGTATTGAGCAGTGCGACAGAACAAGACCGAAGGATTTTTATTAAAGATGGCGAAAAAAGGTTTTTCATTCAATTAGATGAAATTTATTTAATAGAATCTCTAGAGAATTATACAAGACTTTATTTTCAAGACAAAAAAGCGATGCAAAGACGTTCACTCCGGCAATGGGAAGAAATGTTGGATGAGTCTATTTTCTTCAGAATAAACAGAACTGAAATTGTAAATATTAAATACATTCAGGAAGTTAATAGTACAATCGATGGTGGACTTGAAGTAAAACTTAAAACAGGAGAATTATTAAAGGTGTCTAAACGACAATCAGCAAAATTCAAAAAAAGCAATGGAATTTAATAAAGCTATTCAATGAAAACAATTTTAAATTTTGTATTTCTTATTTTAATAGTATCTAATACATTTTCGCAACAAACCAAGAGAATAAAGTCTGAAGATTTAAAAAGTGCTTATGATATTCAAGATAGCGTGATGATTAAAACACGAGATGGCGCTTTTATATCGGCAATAATAGTAAGAAAAAAAGAAGCTCTTATTCCAAAACCAGTAGTATTTCAATTTACAATTTATGTCAGAGATAAAGGAAGAGACATTAAATCCTTAAAAGAAGCTGCTGATAATGGCTATGTAGGTGTAATTGCCTATACAAGAGGAAAGCGATTTAGTCAAAGTGACATACTTCCTTATGAAAATGACGGCAATGATGCTTATGATATTATTGATTGGATCAGTAAACAAAAATGGTGCAACGGGAGCGTAGGAATGTATGGCGGCAGTTATAACGGATTTACACAATGGGCTGCTTGTAAAAAAATGCATCTAGCACTTAAGACGATAGTTCCGTATGTTGCTAACAGACCAGGAATGGGTTTGCCAATGGAAAACAATGTATTTATAAATCCTAATTATGAATGGTCGTTTTATGTTGGTAATAATAAATATCTGGATACAATTACGGGAAATGACAGGCAGCGTTTTAGAAAAATGCAATGGAAATGGTGGGAAATAGGCGAAGCTTACAAAAAGCTAGACAGTCTCGATGGAAGTCCCAATCGACTTTTTCAACGATGGATCAAGCACCCCTCATTTGATGAATATTGGCAAAAAATGGCACCCTATAAAAATGATTTTGCACAAATAAATATTCCCGTATTAGTATTCGATGGTTATTATAATGATTCTCAAAATTCAAGTTTATATTATATAAGAGAGCTTCAAAAATACAATCCCAAAACTCCAGTCTACGCAGTTATTGGACCCTACGATCATTTTGGGACTCAGATTGGAGGTGAAAAAGAATTGTATGATTACAAAGTTGATCCAGTGTCGATAATCAATATTAAAAAAATAACCTACCAATGGTTTGATTATATTTTGAAAAATGGTGTAAAACCAGAAATACTCAAAGACAAGATTAACTATGAAGTAATGGGTGCAAATGAATGGCGAAGTACTCCCTCTCTTGATAAGATGGCTAATGGTTTTCTTAAATTGTATTTATCAGATAGTAAAAAAGGGAAATTTTATTCTTTAAAAGATAAAAAAGCAGCTCAAAAAAAGTACCTGTACCAAGAAGTCGATTTTGCTGACCGACAAGTTCAAAATAATGACTATTATCCAGATCCTATTATCAGAAAAGAAATTGACACAACAAATGGCTTTGCTTTTATAAGCGAACCTTTGAAAGAACCGATCTTGATAAATGGTTCTTTTTTAGGCGAGATTAAAGCCAGTATCAATAAAAAAGATATGGATATAGGAGTTACTTTATATGAAGTAATGTCAAATGGGGAATATTTTCATCTTTCATACTTTTTAGGACGTGCGAGTTATGCTAAAGATATTACTAAAAGAAATTTACTGAGACCAAATGAAATCGAATCAATTCCTTTTTCAAATACGCATTTAGTAAGCAAACAATTAAGTAAAGGAAGTAGTTTGCTGGTGGTTATTAATGTTAATAAAAATCCGTTTTCTCAATTAAATTATGGAACAGGAAAAGAAGTCAGCGATGAAACAATTGAAGATGCAAAAGAACCATTAAAAGTAAAATGGTATAATGATAGCTTTGTGAAAATTCCAATTTGGAAGTAAAAAAGCAAAATCAGAATCTCGATAAAGAGATTCTGATTTTTGTTACGTGATTGTATTTAAATGAATTAACCAGTTTTCTTTGTAGCTATTCCCAATCGGAATTTCGACAGAATTTATTTCAATTTCATTTTTAGAATAAGAAGTCATTTTTTTTACCTGAATAATGAATGAGCGGTGAACACGAACAAAATCTGGGTTTAATAATTTTTCAAAAGCAGAAATATTTTGTTTGATGTGATACGACCTGCCATTTTCGAGATGTATTGTTATGTAATCTTTGAGACTTTCAATAAATAATATTTCATCCAGAATAATTTTAATATTTTTATTGCCGCTTGTTACAAAAATGTAGTTTTCAGTCGTTGAATGACTCTCTTTTTTAGGAGTTTGTAATTGCCTGAATTTTTCAATTGAAGCAAAAAAACGATCAAAAGTAATTGGTTTTAAGAGATAGTCAATTACATTTAGTTCATATCCTTCTAATGCATATTCTCGATATGCAGTAGTGAAAATTACTTTTGGAGGATTCTTCAATTTCTTTAAAAAATCGTTTCCTTTTAATAAAGGCATTTCTATGTCTAAAAAAATAAGATCGACAGCATTGTTTTCTAAGAAAGTGTAGGCTTTCAGTGCATTTTCGAAAGAATCAATTAGTTCAAAGTTTTCGAAATTTGCTAAATGAGAAGCGATTAATTCTCTTGCTAAAGGTTCATCGTCAACTATAATGCATTTATGTTTCATTTTTTTGAATTTAGTTCAATCACTTTTTTATAGTTACTCTATTAGTACTTTTATACAATAAGATAAATTAAAGAATAAGGCAGAGTTTTGCAGTATAGTGCGTTTGCGTTTCTCTGATTTCCATTTTGTGTTTTTTGGGATATAACAAATCTAGTTGTTTACGAACATTTATTAAACCTATTTTTGATTTGTCTGAAATTGCGGCAAAATCATTCTTGGGTTTTGTATTCTCAATACTAAAAATAATCTGCTGATTTTTACTTTCTAATTTTAACCGAATTGTGGCTTTTTCTGTTTCATTAACTACACCATGTTTAAAAGCATTTTCGATAAAAGTTAATATAATTAAAGGAGAAATTTTATTGCTTTCCTGAATGTCTTTGGTAAACAAAATATCTAATCTGTTTTCGCTGTAGCGGAGTTTTTCCAAAGCAATATAATTCTCAATTAAAGCGATTTCTTTTTCGATAGAAACATAATCTTCATTACATCGGTATAATACAAAGTCCAGAATTTCAGATAGTTTAGCAATTACTTCAGGTGCTTTATCATCTTTTTTTAGTGTTAAAGTGTATAAGTTGTTTAAAGTGTTAAAAAGGAAATGAGGATTTAATTGATTTTTCAGGACCTTTAATTCCATTGATTTCTTTTCTTCTTCGAGTTTTAAAAGACGCTGTTGTTTTCTGTTGAAACTGATAAAACCTAAAATAATAATGGGATAAGTGATAAAAGAAAACTCTCTTACTATCAACTTTACAGAAGTTAATCTTTGAGGAATGTCCATTTTATGCCCAAGCCAATCATTAAAAAATCCTGGAAATTTTGGTTCCAGATAATAATATTTAAGGATCATCAAAAAAGCAAAAACAATATAGAGCCAGCTTAAAGCAAAAACTATAAAAAGCAGGTATTTCTTTTTATTAAGCGTCTGCGGAATGATCCAGTAAATTAATCCGTAGCCGGCAGCTGCCTGCGCTAGAATTTTCCAAGTATATACAAACGTAAAATCATAAGTACTGGTGTCATTAGATTTATTTGTAATATAAAAAAATAAGAAGAAAATCCAGTATAAGCAATGAAGAGCAACCCTTTTAAGATCTATTTGTTTGATAAAATTCATAAGATATTTAATTGAGAGCAAGATAGTAAAATATAGAAAAAAGCTTTGTTTCAAGGTCTGAATAATGCGTTTTTGCGTTTAAAATGACAATCTGCGCATACGAACCCAACAGTTTGCCAAAAAAGGATTGTTTGAATGCTAAAAGAGGTTTTTCAGCTATGCGCAAAATAAGATATTGGTACTGCATTTATATTCGTCAAAAAATAGAAACAATGATCAAATTTATTATTCTGTTAGCGACAATTTTAAGTAATACATTAAAATGAAAACCTTTTTAACCAAGAAACAAGTAAAACTAAAACAAATGAAAAAAGCAATTAAAACTGCCATTGGGATTCTAATTTTATTGAATGCCTCGAATTTATTTTCACAAGCAAGCAATCAAGAAATTACATATAGTAAGACTTCGAAAGTAATAAAACCAACTTTATTTGCTGATTTGGGAGAAACCTGCCAAACACCTGATGGAATGGCTTTGGATAAAAAAGGCAACTTGTTTTTATCGATTACAAATCCAATTTCATTTGAAAAATATGGCAGTAAAATTCTAACTTTTGATAAAAATGATAAACCGATAACATGGTTTGATAAATTGCCATTACACCCAACCACAAAAAAAGTACATCCTATGGGAATGGAGTTTGGTCCTGATGGTAATTTATATGTAATGGATAATCAGTTTTTTGCTGGAAAAGAGAATTTTTCCAGATTGATTAGAGTTATTGTAAAAGAGGGGAAACCTTTGAATGCTGAGGTTTTGGTAGAAGGATTTAATTTTGGAGAAGCGGTGAGATGGTCAAAAAATAGAATTTATATAACAGATGCTTTGTTTGAAAATAGAAGAGAAAGCGGAATTTATAGTTTTTCGTTAGATCAATTAAATAAGAAAAATATTGTTCTGGATTCATCAAATAAAAAAGATTACCTGATTGCAACTTTTACCTTAAAACCCGAAGTCACTAAAAATACAATTGGTATTGATGGAATAGCCTTTGATAAAAAAGGAAATCTTTATGCGGGAAATTTTGGTGATGGAGTAATTACTAAATTAGAATTCTACAGCGATGGAAAAGTAAAATCTCAAAAAGTTGTTTTTGATTCAGATCAATTAAAATGTTGTGATGGCTTTTTTTATGATGAAAAAAGAAACTCCATTTTTATTGCCAATTATGAGAATAACAGTGTGCATCAACTCAATTTAAACACGAACAAAATTTCTTTAATTTGGGAAAATGACGACGCTGATGGCTCTGATGGGAAATTAGATAATCCATGTGAAACTATTATTTATAAAGGAAAATTATTGGTTGTTAATTACGATACTTTCCCAGGAGAAAAAAATAAAGAAGCAGATAGTTTTCATACTATTTCAAGTTTTGATTTGGGGAATTAAAAAGTAAAATTATATTGGAAAACACAATTTAAAAG
>NZ_NRQV01000020.1:0-74388 GCF_004119505.1 Flavobacterium sp. YO64
AAACAATAAAAATAACTGCAATGCCTTTTAACAATTCATAAACTCAAAAAAACTAAATAAAAAAAACCGTAAAGAATTACGGTTTTTCGGCAATTAACTAAATATATTTAATCAACTTTTTTTCAACGAGTAAAATTCATTCATAAGCACGATTAATTTGCGATAATATTTTCGGGTATTTTTTCTTCGATTAAATCTAATAAAAATGGATTTCCATCTTCATCAAACATTGTCATATTCAACGAATCCAACAAGGTTAATTTTTTTGAAACAGCTCCTTTAAATTTATTGTACGAAAGATTCATCTCTGACAAATTCTTTAATTTCTCCAGTTCTTCAGGAATTTCACCATCAAAACTGTTATTAAATAAACTTAGGTTTTGCAAAGCATTTAAATTCAATATCTCTTTACTCAAATTTCCAGAGAATTTATTACTGTTTAAAAGCAATACTTTTAAGGTTGTTATCGTATATATTGAACCAGGCAGTTGTCCTTCAATTTCATTGTCAAATAACGAAAGTACTTCAAGCTTTTTTAAACTCCCAAAACTTAAAGGCAATTCACCAGATATTTTATTCGATGAAATATCTAGAACTTCAAGTTCTTTAAAGCTATTTACTTCATTTGGTAATGTTCCTTCTAATTTATTTTTGTGCAGATCGATCCTTTCTAAATTGACTAAATCAAAAAATTCAGGTGGTAATTCTCCTTGTAAATTATTGTCTGGCAAATTGAGCGCCGCAACTTTTCCATCTTCTATTTCAACACCATACCAAGTCGAGACCGAAAGTGATAATTCCCACTTTATTTTCCAATTTGAGCCATTTGTAGCATGATAAAATTTTAGTAACGCTTCTTTCTCTTTATCTGAAACAGTATCTGCAAAACTATTTAGAGAAAAAACAAGCATTAAAAAAAGTGTGGTTAAGCTTTTCATAACTAATTTGGGGAATTAGGTTTTTATATTTTCAAAATTAAGAAATTACTAGACATAATGCATGTATTGTCGATAAAGTGTTGATAAATAAAAAATACGTATTACTTTTACTACTTATTTAACATTTAACAACCTAACCATTTTTTAACTATTTTTGAATCAACTAATTATAAAAAACCTCATAATATGGAAATTCACTTCTCTGCGCTTTTATTAGCCGCAATTGTCACATTGGTAGTTGGTTTTATTTGGTACCATCCTAAAGTATTTGGTACAATCTGGATGAAAGAAAATAATTTTACAGAAGATGATCTTAAAACTGGAAATATGCTCAAGATATTTGGGTTTACTTATATTTTCTCTTTAATGATTACAGTAATATTAATGGGATTAACCATTCATCAATCTGGAGCCGTAGGAATGGTTGGCGGTCCGCCTTTGATTGAAGCTGCAAAACCTTCATTTAAAGCTTTTATGGCTGATTATGGCACTGCATATCGCACCTTTAAGCATGGCGCACTTCATGGGTTTATGTCAGGCTTATTCTTTGCGCTTCCAATTGTTGGAATTAATGGTTTATTTGAAAGAAAGTCTTGGAAATATATTTTTATTCATGCAGGTTATTGGATGGTTACGCTTGCTTTAATGGGCGGTATTATCTGCGGATTTGCATAAATAACAAATAACTAACCCGTTTGAAAAAGCAAATTCAAACGGGTTTTTCTTAATAATAACTTAAAGCAATTGAGTTATTATAAAAATTATCTAATTTTGAACAAATTAGCACTCTCTTTTGAATACAACTTATTCTTTTCAAATTTACAACAGCGCATCATTACTGCCTTTAGAATGGAACTCGCTGGCTGATAATAACATCTTTTTGACACGGGAATATCTCGAGATACTCGAAAATTCTTCTCCTGTAAATATGATTTGCCATTTTATTGGAATTTTTGATAAAGAAACTCTTTTGGGAATTGCATTAACTCAATTTTTATTTGCCGAAAAACTGGAATCTTTTGGCGAACGTGATCAATGCTTGAAAACTTCGGTGCGTAATTTTGCTTTCAAAAACTTTGCATCACATGTTTTATTTGTTGGCAACAATATGCTGACAGGACAAAATGCCTTTGCTTTTAGTCCAAATATAAAAGAGGCAAAAGCAATTAAAACACTTCATAAAGCAATTACACAGCTCAAAAAAGATTTAAAAGCACAAGGTAAAAAAGTACATATAACGAGTATAAAAGATTTTACTGCAAAAGAAATCGAGCCTTTGCAAGCTGAATTTAAAAACAATTATACTTTTTCGACGCAGCCCAATATGGTTTTTGAGATCAATAAAAATTGGAAAACTGAACAAGACTATATCGATGCTTTGTCAAAAAAATATCGAGATCAGTACAAGCGGGCTCGAAAAAAATCGGAAGGAATTGAAAAGAAAAAAATGTCACTTTCTGATATTCGAAAATATGAAGATGTTATTTACGAGTTGTATTTTCATGTGGCAAAAAATGCGCCTTTTAATACTTTTTTCTTAGCTCGAAATCACTTTAGCTTTTTTAAAGAAATCATGAAAGATGATTTTTTGCTTTACGGTTATTTTCTAGATGAAAAACTAATTGGTTTTAATACTTTGATAAAGAATGGAACTGTAATGGATACTTATTTTTTAGGATATGATGAAAGTATTCAACGCGAAAAAATGCTTTATTTAAATATGCTTTATGATATGATTGCCTATTCCATTAATCAAGGCTTTGAGTCAATTGTATTTGCCAGAACTGCTCTTGAAATTAAAAGTTCTGTTGGTGCAAAACCAGTAAAAATGTATGGTTTAATTACGCACAGCAATACATTAATCAATCACAATATTGGCAGATTCTTTAATTACCTGGAACCTAAGACGGAATGGCAGGAACGAAATCCTTTTAAATAGTTATAAAACTTTGGTAAAGTTCAATTTTCACTTATGGAATTGCTATTTTCATCTGCTTATGCAAAATGTGAACTTCTAGATTAGTCTGTTCGCCACAATATTCACCATCAATCTGAAAATTGACTGGATAGTCTGTTTTTATCGTTGCTTTATCTGTTGAAATAATAACAATATCATCAGAATCAATTGGCATATTACCTGTAATAATTTTTCCGATCAATAATAAATCGAGGCTTTTTAAAATTACTAATTCAAATTTCCCATCATTCATTGCACCATTTGGATTAATAACTACTCCTGTTCCATACTTTTGCGAATTGGCAATTACAAGCATTCTTGCTGTATGTTCAACTTCTTCATTATTCGCCAAAATAGTTGCAATAAAAGGTTCTTCTGATTCTTTTAAAGCCGAAAACGCCTGCAATGCATATCCCCAAAAACCTCTCAAATCGCTTTGTTCATAGTTTTTGACCAAGTTGGCATTTAAACCAAGATCGCTTAAATGAATACTTTTTTTACCATTTATACAAATCATATCCATCTCGATATAATGGTGTAAAAATGCAATTCTGAGATTCTCTTCGATACTTGACGGTAAATTTAAATCGACCGAAAGACCATTCGCAGAACCTGCAGGTAAAATGCCAAGAATTATGTCATATTGCTCCATTGCTTCGGCTACCATTTTAATGGTTCCGTCACCTCCGGCAATGATAATTCGTTCTGGATTAAATTGATTGTATAGTGTTTGTATTTCTTTTAAATCATTTTTTCCTGTAGTTTCATAAACCTTCAAATCAAAATGATTTACTGCTGCAAATTCTCTAACAGCATCAATTAAATCTGTTTTATCAAGATCTCCAGAAATAGGATTTACAACAAATAGTATATTCTTTTTCAAAATTTTATTTTTAAAACCAATTAAAATAATTAATTTACAGTACTCTATAAAAGTACGGAATTAATGAAACCAATTTTACAATTATATCGAGGTTATGCCAATGAAGAAGAATTAATTGTAATGGGGCATGTCTTTAAAAGAACTTATGACTACGATTTTCAGAAAAAAAACTTCAAAAATGCCAGCTCAATTATCAATCAGTTTAGGATAAAAACACTTGAAAATTTTGATGTTTATTTAAAGTATGGTAATCAAGAGATTCATACCAAAACGCTTGACGATGGTTATTTTAAATTTTGCATTCCGCTTGAAAAAGAAACACATTTTGGATGGATCGAATATGAAGTAAGTATAAAATACGACTCGGAAATTATTGTTTCAAAAGCAAATTTCATTAGACCACATAAAGGAAATCTAGGAATTATATCTGATATTGATGATACTTTTTTGATTTCGCATACTCAGAATATCTTTAGGAAAATATATATTTTACTCTTTAAAAATGTAAACGACCGCAGAGTATTCAAGGATGTTGTATCGCATTATCAAGCATTAAGTTCTGCCGGACGTCATAATACTGAGGGTGAAAATGCTTTTTTCTTTATCTCAAGCAGTGAATGGAATTTGTACCGATTTATTGTAAAGTTTGCCAAAATACACCATTTACCGAGAGCCGTAATTCTGTTAAAAGATATTAAACGAAGTCTTACTGACTTTTTTATGAGCGGACGGGGTAATCATGATCATAAATTTGATAAAATAAAACACGTTTTAGAATTCTATCCCAATCTTAAATATGTATTATTGGGTGATGATTCACAGCAGGATCCTGTTTTATATGAACGAATTTGTAAAATTTTCCCCGTTACTGTAGTTGCTGTTTACATAAGACAAACTGGTAAATCTCAGAAGAGCGAAGTAAAAAAAGTGATGCAAAATTTAGAATCTCTTGATGTTGCTGTTTGCTATTTTAAGGAAAGCAGCGAAGCAATTGCTCATTCTAAATCTATTGGGATTATTTAATTTGTTTCAGGTTTCAAGTTGCCATCTAGACTAGTAAATCTAACCGCAAAGCACGCAAAGTTTTTTGATCTGCGAGGTTTTATAAAACACAAAGTTCGCAAAGCTTTGTCAAAAAAACTTTGCGAACTTTTCGTAATCCTTTGTGTGCCTTGCGGTTAATCTCTATGTAAAATATTCAACTCTAAACTTGAAACAATTTTATATTAAGCGTTAAAATTATCAATTTCTTCCTGAACAATCTCCCAATCTAAAAGCAATTGGTCAAGATCTTGTTTCTTTTTATTATAAGCAGTAAAAAATGAAGCATCCTCAATATGTTTGTCATAATTAGAAGCCAGCATTTTATCGTCATGCTGAATATCTTTTTCTAATTGTTTGATTTGGCTTTCGACTTTACTCAAACGGTTTTGAAGTGCTTTTCCTTTTTTCTGATCTTCGTAAGAAGTTTTATTATTTTCTTTAGGAGCGGCTGTTTTTACAACATCTTTTTTCTCAACTTCACGCATATTTTCTAAATTACGCTGTTCTAAGAAAAAATTAATATCTCCCAAATATTCTCTGATTTTTTGATCTTTGAATTCATAAACGATATTCGACATTCCTTGCAAGAAATCCCTGTCGTGAGAAACCAACAATAAAGTTCCACCAAATTTTTGAAGAGCAGCCTTTAAAACGTTCTTAGATTTAATATCTAAGTGATTCGTAGGCTCATCCATTAACAACACATTGATTGGCTGTAATAATAGTTTACAAAGTGCTAAACGGTTACGTTCTCCTCCAGAAAGTACTTTTACTTTTTTCTCTACATCGTCGCCACGAAACAAAAATGAACCTAACATATCACGAACTTTAGAACGATTCGTATCTGTCGCCGCATCTTCCATAGTTTGAAGCAAAGTAATTTCGCCATCTAAATATTCAGCTTGATTCTGTGCGAAATACCCCAATTGCACATTATGCCCAAGTTTGATATTTCCTTGGTATTCAAACTCATTAACCAATGCTTTAATAAAAGTCGATTTTCCTTGTCCATTTTGGCCGACAAAGGCAATTTTACTGCCTCGTTCAACCAATAAACTAATATCTTTTAAAATCGTTTTATCTCCGTAAGCTTTTGTAACATCTTCTGCTTCAATAACTACTTTTCCAGGTTCTTTTGAAACTGGAAATGAGATATTCATTACTGAATTGTCATCTTCGTCAACTTCGATTCTTTCAACTTTATCTAACTTTTTAATCAACGATTGCGCCATTGAAGCTTTTGAAGCTTTTGCACGGAATTTTTCGATTAATTTTTCTGTTTCTTCAATTTTCTTCGCCTGATTTTTTTGCGTTGCTAGTTGCTTTTCGCGAATTTCATGACGTAATTCTAAATATTGAGAATATGGTTTATTAAAATCGTATGCTTTTCCTAAAGAGATTTCGATTGTACGGTTTGTAACATTGTCAAGGAACATTTTATCGTGCGATACAATTACGACAACTCCAGGATAATTACGAAGAAAGTTCTCTAACCAAATGATACTTTCGATATCTAAGTGGTTGGTTGGCTCATCCAGAAGCAATACATCGTTTGCCTGCAAAAGTAATTTTGCTAATTCGATACGCATTCTCCAACCTCCAGAAAATGTTTCGGTTTGATTATTAAAAACTTCTCTTTTAAAACCAAGTCCTAAAAGAATTTTCTCTGTATCTCCAACATAATTATAACCTCCTAAAAGATCAAAACGATGTGTATAATCAGATAAATCCTCGATGATCTGACTGTATTCTTCACTTTCATAATCAGTTCTAGTAACTAATTGATGATTAATTTCTTCAAGCTTTTTTTCTACAACTTTAATTTCGGTAAAAGCTTCATAAGCTTCTTCAAGCACGGTTCTTCCTTGTTCAAAATCAATATCCTGACGCAGAAATCCCATTCTGATATCTTTCTCTTGAGAGATAACTCCAGAATCTGGAGCAAAATCTCTTGCTAACATTTTTAGCATTGTCGATTTACCAGCTCCGTTTTTACCAACAAGACCTACGCGGTCGCCGGCACCTAAACGAAAAGTAACTTCTTCAAATAAATATGTTCCTCCAAAAGAAACCGAAAGATTGTGTATATTAAGCATAATTTGTGACTATTGTTGCAAGCAGTATTCGTACAAAAATGTACCTTTGTTTTAAATTTTTTGCAAATGTTAAAAAAAGGATCCAAACTAAATAGTATTTTAACAGGAAGTTGTCCAAAATGTCAAAATGAGAGCATGTATTCAGACAAAAATCTGCTTCATTTGACTAATGTTCTAAAAATGAACGAGAATTGCAGCCATTGCGGTTTAAAATATCAAATAGAACCTTCGTTTTTTTATGGCGCAATGTATGTTAGTTATGGTTTAAATGTTGCCGTGGGAATTGCGGCATTTATTGTTTCTTTTGTGTTTTTTGGTGCCAATATTGAACAGTCTTTTATAGCCATAGTTATTACACTAATTCTATTGTTTCCATTTGTTTTACGTCTTTCTAGAAATTTATATATCAATATGTTTGTTTCTTACGACCCAGAAACAAATCGAAAATAACTTATTTTCTCTTTTTATAGAATCGCTGAATATCAATTGTTGGATCTAATGGCTTTTTATTTTCGATAAAATCAAATAAATCTTTAGCCATTGCAGGTCCTAACATCACCCCTCTTGTGCCTAAACCATTTAGCAAATGGAGTGATTGCTGTTTATCATGTGTTCCGATAATAGGTCGTCTATCGCGAACCGTTGGGCGAACACCGCCAAAATGAGATATGATTTCGAACTCGCAATTGATAATTTCCTTAATTCGTTCGACTAATTCGGTCTTGCCTTCTTCTGTTGGCAGATCTGTTTTGTCTTTCCAATTATAGGTTGCTCCAACTTTGTACAGATGATCGCCTAAAGGCAGAATAAAGACACTGGTGTTTACAATTACATCTAGATCTAGTTCTGGCGCTTTTATAATTAGAAGCTCTCCTTTTGTACCATCAAGTGGTAATTCTTGGAAAAAAGGATTGACATGAAGTCCAAAACCTTCTGCGAAAATTATATTTTTTGTTTGATAGTCTTTGTATTGAATTGAATTATCGTTAATTATTACTTTTGAATGATCAAACGACTCTTGCAATAACAGATTATTCTCTAAGAGATACTCCTTGTATTTATCTAATAAAAGTGAGGTATCAACATAACCAGTATGTAAAACTTCACCATAATCGAATGGTGAATCTATTCCGAAATATTTTTTAAAAATTAAATTCGTTGAAAGAAATGGTGCCAAAAGAGGCTTATCTGAAGCTGCAAACCAATTGTTTTGTTCTTCTATAGAGAAAAACTTTCTAAGAATTGGCAGTTTAAAATTAAACTTAGTTTCTAGCTTAGCCTCAACATGATTATAAAAATCTTCCATTAATACAAGCTGCTCCTCCGCTTTCCAAACTTCACTAAAGCGTTTTAAAATAACAGGATTATATAATCCTCCTGCAACTCGCGATGAATTTTGAGAATTATCACTAATTACCAAAATAGACTTATTATTTCTAAGCGCAATCTCTGCAAATGAAATTCCAGCTAAACCAGATCCAACGATAATATAATCAAACATGCTGTTATGAATAGATAAAATAAAAAAAACTCTTACTACAAAGGTAATAAGAGTTTTGCTTATAATTTAATATTAGAGCATTAGTAGTTCCACATATCTTCTTCGAAATTACGAATTTTCTCTTTTACTCGTTCAGATTCTAACAATTGCTGCTGTGCATTATCTCTCATATAATCTTTAATTTCACGATCACCATACATATTCTCTTCCTTGTAAATTATAGCATTAAAACGTCTAGAATTTAAAACTTGATCAAATGAAATTGGTGCTGCAGAGTTCTTGTCGTTAAAAGCTTTTGCCTGATTCAAAACATCACGAGCATCTGGGAAGAAGACCCAAAACAATTCGATATAATCTTTTTCGTCGCTGTTCATTGTGTAAACGTCTGGCGTAACAGGACAAATTCCAAGCAAGCGATATTTTAATTCACTCTGACGTTTGTCAAAATACCAATATCCTTTAATTTTATATTGTGTAACATCAGCAGCAGTAAGATCCTGCTTCAAAATATATTCGGCAGGAACTGTTCTTGTTGGACCAACAGTTTGATCCACATAGGAAACAACTTTCTTTTTACCAGTTCCGGTAACTACCTTTTTCTTTACAACTCGAGATTTATAATCATCTGGATATTGATTAATAAGTTCCCTCCCTGCATCTGTAGTATCAATACGTGTAAGAGACCCTGCAATATCCTTCATTGTTTTTTTGGTATTAAAATAACTATCCGAATATACTTCGGTTATTTTACCCTCTCTGATCGCTCTTGTCAAAACATCATAAAGCGAACGCCTATCTGGACCAATGTTTGCAGTATCCACAGGGAAATACAACGGAAAATTAATCTTTTCATTCAGATCAATGATCTCCCATGTTGTCTTGCCCATCAGTACATCACGATCGTCTACGTAACCGTAAGATAATGGTTTATCATTATCAGAAATCAACCTTCCAGGAGATTTTTGCCCAATTTGAGCAACTGTCTTAGCATTAAGCAAATTTGATTGTGCATTTGAAGCAAAACTTCCCACAACAAAAACAAACACCATTAAAAATCTTGTTATTTTCATCATAATTTAATTATAAGACGTTATAACGCAAAAATACGAAGTTTGTTGTTATTTTTCCTACAATAAGTTAAAAATAAATTCAACCTTAAAAAACAACTAAATTTGAAGCTCTCTAAAATGCAGGTAAAATAAAAAAACTCTTACTACAAAGGTAGTAAGAGTTTTTCTTAAAATTTAATATAGATACTTAATAGTTCCACATATCTTGCTCGAAGTTACGAATCTTCTCTTTTACTCTTTCAGATTCTAACAATTGATTTTGAGCATTATCCTTCATATAGTCACTGATTGCTCTGTCTCCATATAAGTTCTCTTCTTTGTAAACAACTGCGTTAAAACGACGAGAATTTAATATTTGATCAAATGAAATTGGCAATGCCGAATTGTTATCATTGAAAGCTTTTGCTTCATGCAGTGCTTCACGTGCATTCGGGAAGAAAACCCAGAATAATTCGATATAATCCTTTTCGTCACTGTTCATTGTATAAACGTCTGGCGTTACAGGACAGATTCCAAGTAAACGATACTTCAATTCACTTTGACGTTTGTCAAAATACCAATATCCTTTAATCTTGTACTGTGTAACATCAGCAGCAGTCAAGTCTTGTTTCAAAATATATTCTGCAGGTACAGATCTTGTTGGACCAACTGTTTCGTCTACGTAAGAAACAACTTTTTTCTTACCAGTACCAGTAACAACTTTTTTCTTAACGACACGTGTTTTGTAATCATCCGGATATTGGTTGATTAATTCTCTACCAGCATCTGTTGTATCAATACGAGACAATGCACCTTCGATGTCCTTCATAGACTTTTTAGTATTAAAATAACTGTCGCTGTACACTTCAGTTATTTTACCTTTTTTGATAGCTTTCGTCAAAACGTCGTAAAGCGAACGTCTATCTGAACCAATATTAGCTGTATCAATAGGAAAGTATAATGGAAAATTGATTTTTTCATTTAAATCAATAATTTCCCAAGTAGTTTTTCCCATCAAAACATCTCTATCATCCACATAACCATAAGCTAATGGCTTATCGTTATCAGAGATAAGCTGAGCAGGAGTTTTAAGTCCAATTTGGGCTGGTGTTTTCGCGTTAAGCAAATTAGATTGCGCACTAGAAGTTAAACCTCCAGCGATAGAAACAATAGCTATTAAAAAATTTCTTACTTTCATCGTGGTATCATTATAAGATATTGAATGTAGTTTTCACTACTTATATTATTGTATTTCGTAAATTACCGGAGCAGTTCTTGGCAATAAATAACTACCAGCTCCAACAAGTTTAGTTTTAATTTCAGAAATAGTAACTTGGTCTCCTTTACCAGCTCTAGAAAGAACTTGTTTACATTGAGCATTCAATCTGTTTCCGCTTACAACAACCGTAGGCTGTCCAGCAATTTTCATATTAAATCCTACAACATCTAAACCAACTTCAAAATCAAAATCAAGTAATTTAGCTCCAATAGTAGCAATTTCTAAGTTAGATTTAGGTCCTTTTACAACACCCATCTCACCTCTAATTGTTCCTGTTGGACCAGGAATACCTTTAATTCTGAAAGTTTTCTTATCAGAAACTTTATCTCCATTTGGCAATGTTCCTGTTACAGAAATTGTAGCTTCTGTACCTGAACCTGGATTCATGTTATATTTCCCTGGTTTACCAGCCGATGATAATCCTGGAGCACTAGCTACAACTTTATTATCAGCAACACCTGCGAATGATACAGAGATTGGATTAACAACTCCTCTATAAACAACATTCATTTTATCAGCAGAAATTGTAGCAGAGTTTGGGCGAGGTACAACAACATAAGTACCTTTAAATGGCAAATTAATTTTTTTACCATCCTCAATAAAGTTAAATTGACCTCCAATATTTTGCTCACCCACACTGCCAGCTGTCAAATTAATTCTAGCTTGACCAGTAGCAGCATCTAATGACGCACCTGTTACACTTTCTGGTTTAGTATTTTCATCGTAACGACCTAACACTACTTTTCCAGTTACTTTTTCTCCTTGGAAATAAGCATTTTTATCTAAAACAACAATCGCCTCGTAATTGCTATAAGATGCCGCAGCAACTGCCGCTTTTCCTAAAGCACTGTTGTAAACATCTGCTTCTACTTTTTGAACATCATTCTGCCAAGCTGAAAGCTTTGCAGCAGATGCAATTGCAGGAAATCCTTTGAAGTGATAAGCTAAATATTTTTCTTTAATTCCGTCTTTATTTTTTACATCAGAGACGTCAAATTTTTTCTCAACTTCTGAAATAATTGCAGCATATTTTTTATCTGTTCCTAAAGCCGCTTTAATATCTGATTTGTATTTCTCGATTTTAGTGATAATTTCAGTACCTTTTTTAGTGTACCCGTCTCCTGTAAACCAGTCGTCGATATTATCACCTCTGTCCATAGACTCGTAAGGCATCTTTCCTGTTGCTTTATCAACTTCAAAACCTTTAACGGCCTGTGCTTTAAGAGTAGCTATATAATCATAAAATTCTTTTGAAATTGTTTCTACTTTATGTGCTGTTGCTGCTGCTGTTGCAAACTCTCCTTTTGCTTCTGCAGCCTTTTGATCTAAAGCAGATAATAATCCTTTGTTTGCTTCAATTGAACTCTTATTTGAACCTTCAAATTTTTCGTTCATCAAACCAAAAGCAGATATAACTTCTTTTGATACGTTCATTGCTAACATTGCGATGAAAACCAGATACATCAGGTTAATCATCTTCTGTCTAGGGGTTAATTTTCCTCCTGCCATTTTTTCTAATTAGTTCTTATTAATAAATTTAATATAATAGTCAAAAACTAATTATCCTTTGTTACTCATTGCAGAAAGCATACCACCATAAACACTGTTTAATGAAGCAATGTTTGCAGTCATAGATTGCATTTGTTCTTTTAATTTAGAAGCATTTTCAGCGATTTCGCTGTTTGCTTGTGCATTTCTTGAAGCACTTTCTAATTGTACTTTATATAAACTGTTTAATGATTCCATTTGAGCAGCAGCCATAGACATTTCTTCTGCATATTTCTTTTGTCCTGCAATAGAATCAACTGTTGGAGAAATTGCTTTTGCAGCTCCTTCAAAGTTTTTGATGCTGTTTCCTAAGCTTGACATTAACTCACCATCAATTTTAGCTTCTTTCAACATTGCATCTAATTTTTGAGATAATAATCCTTGGGCATCAGTTGGAGTTTCTACTTTCTCAGCTTTCTTTCTCGCTTGACCGTTAGCTAATTCAGGATAAACAAGAGTCCAGTCTAGTTCATCTTCAACTGGTTCAAAAGCAGATAATGCAAAAATTATTGCTTCAGTAACCAATCCAATTGAAAGCATAACAGTTCCTGTTAATGGTCCCAATTCAAAGTGAGTAATTTTGAATAAAGCTCCAATAATTACTACTGCCGCTCCCATACCATAAGCGAAATTCATTGCTTTTTTACTTAATAATGCCATAATTCTTTTTTTTAGGTTTTAATTTAAATAGATTCGATTTGGATTTGTATTGATTTTAATTGTAATATACTATTTCTTTTTACTGGTTCCGTTTCCAGTTACTTGAGTTCCCATGTAATCTTGTACAGTTCTGAAACCAATATAACTTCTTGCTGAATCAGCGTATTCGTGATCACGTGTACTTACCTGTAGGAAATAAGCAACGTCTTTCCAAGAACCACCACGAACAACTTTTCTTTGATTGTTTCCATCAATTACGTTAGGGTTCATTGTAGAAACATATTCGTATGCGTTTGGATTGTAAGCTGAATCTGTCCACTCTGAAACATTTCCTGCCATATTGTATAATCCGTAACCATTAGGATCGTATGATTTTGCCTCAACTGTATACAAAGCTTCGTCAGCTGCATAATCTCCTCTGTTAGGCTTAAAGTTTGCTAGGAAACAACCTCTATCGCTTTTAGTATAAGGACCTCCCCAAGGGTAAGTTGCAGACTCAAGACCACCTCTAGCAGCATATTCCCATTCTGCCTCTGTTGGCAATCTGAATGCATTAACTAAATCACGTCCTTTTTTCTTTGATTTGATATAACCGTTTTTGTTTAATGTTCTCCAAGCACAAAATGCTTTAGCTTGTTTCCAAGTTACACCAACTACTGGATAATCTCCGTAAGCTTTATGCCAGAAATAATCATTATGCATTGGCTCATTGTACGAATAAGCGAAATCTTTAATCCAAACTGTTGTATCTGGATAAACACTTACTTGCTCTGTTTTAACAAAGTCTTTTCTTTTTCCAACTTTAGCTTTTGCTGCTGCTTGAATATCCATCCAAGAATAACGGAATTTCAATTTATTTACATCAATTGTTCTTAAACCATTATATGATTCTTCAATTGGTAAATACATAGAATCCATTACCTCAGCATAATACTCATCTGGATAAGCTTTTGTATCTTTTATTAACTTAACTTTTTTGTTTAATTTTCTACCAGCATACGGATCGTCTTTTGTTCCTACGCTATAATAGTTATCATACATATATTTATCATAAGCTGTCATTTTATCCGGCTCAGAATCATTAAATGCATAATCAGCGATACTACCACCTTTACTGCCTTTACCACCAGTACTTTTTTGACCAGTTTCATCAGCTAAAATAGCCAGACGAACTCTCATTGTAGAATCTTTTACCCATTCTACAAATTGACGATACTCACTGTTAGTAATCTCAGTTTCATCCATATAAAATGAACGAACAGTTACTGATTTAGTTGGAGCATCTTCCACATTAGCTAAATCAGCATCTGATTTACCCATAATAAAAGATCCACCCGGAACCAATGTCATTCCATAAGGCTTTTCAGGATGCCATTTCCCTCCTGTAACACCGACTAACTCACCTTTGTCACCTGACTTACCACAGCCAATTACTAGTGTTAACATTGCTGTAAATGCAATAAACTTCTTCATATAAATTTGGGATTATCTATTCATTATTATAGTTCGTAAACGTATTTATTATTTATCTAAAAAACAATACTACTCGCGAAATTTATTTTACCGTTCAAAAATAATGTTAAATAAAATAAAAAAAAATATTTCATCGACAAACTAACCGAAAAAATCGACGTAAAACACGTTTTTTTATCATATATAAACCTTATCTTACTAAAAAATATTTTGCAATATTTTGTAATTCAAAAAAATTAAGAATTCTATTGAATTTTTGCCCTATAAAGCATTTTTTCGCTGTGCTTTCCACCATCTTTCTGGCAATTCTTGGTTGCAAGCACTCAAATATTCTTCATATGAACATGGTAATAACGTATTTCTTTTTAGTTTATTGCTGCCATTTGTTTCGAATGGAATTTCTATCCACCATCTGTCTGTTTTATCACTTTTATAAAACACCAACTCCTCTTCTTCCAAAGGAACAATATACTTTAAGTAATTCGTTCTGCTTCCAAAAGGATACTCTTTTGAACGATAATGATACCCTTCAATAAAATACCATACAATTTGAGCAATAATAGGTGATTCCTGCGCTGTACTGTTGTGATTAAAAATTCCAAATGAAGAAACTTTATCACTAATTCCAGCATATCTCGCCAAAGCGCAAATTTCTTTTCCGTTAAAACCGTTTGGCTCAAAAGTAACAACATTACCTGAAGCAGAAGACTTAACAGAATTCAAATCAATACTCACTAAATCAGCATCTCTGAATACTGGTTCAGCCAGCGTAATTTTATTTGAAATTTCACCTAAACGGTAAGCATCAAAAAACAACTTCTCGATTAAATCAATTTCTTCTTGTGAATTATAATAGGTCTGATAACCAATATTACAGTAGTTAAAAAGATTATTTGGCGCATCAATAATGATTTTAGTCAGATAAGAATTAGCCGAAACCAGTTCGTTTTCTTTACCAAAATCAAACCTATTATCTACAGAAACCAAATTCACCATTTGCTCTAAATCATCGTAAGCACGATACAAAGCATAGGTCAAATCTTGTGAACCTCCAAGGACTATAGGAATCACTTTATTCTTAATTAAAGTCGAAGTAACTTTTTTTACTGCGAAATAAGTATCCTCTACTGAATCACCTGCAAGAATATCCCCAAGGTCAGCTATAGATGCATCCCAATTACCAGGAAACATTCCGTACAGTTTTTTACGAACCGCTGTAAGGTTTACTTCATTTATCATATTGATATTTCGGCGATCTTCAAGAACGCCGACAATAGCAATATTAATTTTATCAATATCAGGAAATTGATCTTGTGTATGCAACACAATTTTACTGCCGAGTTCTTGTGAAGACAATGAACTAATGAAGTTTACCATGCCTTCATTTAGCGGTTGTAGAAAATCAAATTCCATTTATTATTTCTTTTTAGCAGCTGGTTTTTTAGCTGGAGTTTTTTTAGTTGTTGCCGCTTTTTTCGCTGGCGCTTTTTTTGCTGGAGTTTTCTTAGCAATCATTTCTTGAACTTCTGCCAATGTTAATTTTGTCGCATCAACATCTTTACTCAATTCAATTTTGATTTTACCTTTTGTAATCACTGAACGCCCCCAACGCGCTTTCTCAACCAAAATTCCTTCGTCTTCCCAATTGTGAAGTACTTTATCTATATTTTTTTGCAATTTATCTTCAATCAGTTCTTCAACATCAGCCTGAGATAGATTATCAAAATTGTATTTTTTGCTCACATTTACAAAAAGACCATTCCATTTGATGAACGGACCAAAACGCCCCACACCTTTCTGAACAGGCTCTCCTTTATACATTGCAATTGGCGCATCAGCAAGTGCTTTTTCGTCAATTAACTCCTGTGCTCTTTCTTTTGAAACGCCTAAAGGATCTTCACCGCGAGGTAATGAAATAAATACGCTTCCGTGACGAACATACGGACCATATCGACCGTTACTGACTTCTACTTCCTCTCCTTTATATTCTCCTAAATTTTTAGGCAGTAAGAATAAGTTCAAAGCTTCTTCAAGCGTGATATTTCCAATGTTTTGATCTGCCATTAAGCTGGCAAACTTTTTATCTTCGTCGTCTGCTTCTCCAATTTGAGCCATTGGTCCAAATTTTCCTAAACGAACAGAAACTTGTCTTCCGTCAGCATCTTTTCCTAGGATTCTTTCACCGCTTTCACGTTCAGCATTTGCCTCAACTTCTTTTACATTTGGGTGAAATTTATTGTAGAAATCCTGCATCATTTTTGCCCAGTCAATATTTCCTTCGGCAATTTCATCGAAATCCTGCTCAACTTTTGCAGTAAAATTATAATCTAAAATATTTCCGAAGTTTTTAACCAAGAAATCTGTCACAATAGTTCCGATATCTGTTGGAACCAATTTTCCTTTATCAGAACCTGTATTTTCTTTTAAAAGCTTCTCTCCTACTTTACTGTTTTGCAAAGTAAGCTGTGTATAATTACGTTCCTGACCTTCAAGAGTTCCTTTTTCAACATAATTTCTATTGATAATTGTTGAAATAGTTGGCGCATAAGTAGACGGACGCCCAATTCCAAGTTCCTCTAGTTTCTTCACCAAAGATGCCTCAGTATAACGTGCCGGCGGTCTTGAATATCGTTCTGTCGCTGTAATATAATTATTCGCTAGTTTTTCATTTACTTTTAATGCAGGAAGCATTCCTTCTTGTTCCTCTTCATCATCATCGTGACCTTCTAAGTACACTTTTAAGAAACCTTCAAAAAGCAAAACTTCCCCAGAAGCCGTAAAAATTTCGCTGTGATTATCGGCTTCAATTTTTACGTTTGTTCTTTCCAACTGCGCATCACTCATTTGTGACGCCAAAGTTCTTTTCCAAATCAAATCGTACAAACGAGCCTGATCACGATCAATATTTACAGTATGACGAGACATATCTGTTGGACGAATTGCTTCGTGCGCTTCTTGTGCTCCTTTATTTTTGTTAGCAAAAACTCTCGGTTTTGAAAATTCTTTTCCGTATGATTTTATAATTTCAGCTTCAGCGGCATCCATTGCTTCTTTTGAAAGATTTACCGAGTCCGTTCTCATATAAGTAATAAGTCCGGCTTCGTATAAACGCTGTGCTAACTGCATTGTAATTCCAACTGGTAAATACAATTTTCTTGCTGCTTCTTGTTGCAGCGTAGAAGTTGTAAAAGGTGCTGTTGGAGATTTTTTGGTAGGTTTAGTTTCTAAATCGGCTACCTTATATTTAGAACCGATATTTTGATTTAAGAAATCTTCGGCTTCTTTTTTAGTATTGAAGTTTTTTGGCAGTTTTGCTTTAAAAGCTTTTCCTGCTTCGTTTACAAATTCAGCAACAATTGAATATGTTGCAACTGCATTAAAGTTTTGAATTTCGCGCTCTCTCTCGACAATCAAACGTACAGAAACTGATTGTACACGACCTGCTGAAAGTCCGCCTTTAATTTTTCTCCATAAAACTGGAGATAATTCGTAACCTACTAAACGATCCAGAACACGACGTGCTTGTTGTGCGTTTACTAAATTATAGTCGATTTCTCTTGGATTATCGATTGCTTTAAGAATCGCAGATTTTGTAATCTCATGAAAAACAATACGTTTCGTCTTCTTTTTATCAAGTTTCAATTCTTCCGCCAGGTGCCAAGAAATAGCTTCCCCCTCGCGGTCCTCATCGCTTGCTAACCAAACCGTTTCGGCATTCTTAGATAGTGTTTTAAGTTTACTTACCAAAGCTTTTTTATCCGAAGAAACTTCATATTTTGGCTTAAAACCATTCTCTACATCTACTCCTATTTCCTTTGATGGTAAGTCGGCTATGTGACCATAACTTGACTCCACCTGAAAATCGTTCCCTAGAAATTTCTCGATTGTTTTCGCCTTTGCAGGTGACTCCACTATTACTAAATTCTTTGCCATTGCTCTATTTTTCTGCAACAAAAGTATTTATTTTTTTTAAATATTAACCTCGTCAATTCATTTTTGAGTTATTTTAGTATTATGTTTCTTAAAATTGAAGATTTATCTGAACTATTCTTTATTATATATATAGGTGTAAATTTTACTATTCGATAACCGAGAAATATGCTTTTTATTTATGAGTTTAAACAACCATCCATATCGCTTTACTAATCTAGAAATAGAACTACAATCTCTGAAAATTAAATTTGTTAATTCTTTCCCTGCCATCTTGTCATATTGATCGTATTTACGCTATCTTTGCACTTTGAATTTTTACAATGGAAAAGATTATTGAAGAAAGCAAACAAGGCGAAAGTCTTGTTTTAGAAAATAAACCCGAGAATACTAAAAAACTTTTTATAGAAAGTTACGGCTGTGCGATGAATTTTTCAGACAGTGAAGTCGTAGCTTCCATTTTGTCTGACGGCGGATACAACACTACTTCAGTTCTTGAAGAAGCTGATTTGGTTTTGGTAAACACTTGTTCTATTCGTGACAAAGCCGAACAAACGATTCGTAAACGTCTAGAAAAATACAATGCAGTAAAACGTACAAATCCAAAAATGAAAGTGGGCGTTTTAGGCTGTATGGCCGAGCGTTTGAAAAGTCAGTTTTTAGAAGAAGAAAAAATAGTCGATCTTGTTGTCGGCCCTGACGCTTACAAAGATCTTCCAAATTTGTTAGCGGAAGTTGAAGAAGGTCGTGACGCCATAAATGTAATTTTATCAAAAGAAGAAACTTACGGGGATATTTCGCCGGTTCGTTTAATGAGCAACGGAATCACAGCTTTGGTTTCAATTACACGAGGATGTGATAATATGTGTACGTTTTGTGTTGTGCCTTTTACACGCGGACGTGAGCGCAGTCGTGAACCGCAAAGTATCATGGCTGAAATTCAGGATTTATGGAACAAAGGTTTTAAAGAAATTACACTTTTAGGACAAAACGTTGACAGTTACCTTTGGTATGGCGGTGGTTTGAAGAAGGATTTTGTAAATGCTTCTGAAATGCAAAAAGCAACGGCTGTCGATTTTGACCAATTACTTGAAATGGTTGCGGTTGGTTTTCCTAAAATGCGTATCCGTTTTTCAACCTCGAATCCGCAGGATATGCATGAGAGTATCTTGCATGTTATTGCGAAGTATCCAAATATCTGTAAACACATTCACTTACCAGTTCAATCTGGAAGTAACCGAATTTTAAAAGAAATGAATCGTCTGCATACTCGTGAAGAATATATGGCTTTGATTGACAAAATTAGAGCGATTATTCCAAATGCTTCGATTTCACAAGATATGATTGCTGGTTTCCCAACAGAAACAGAGCAAGATCACCAAGACACAATGAGTTTAATGGAATATGTGAAATATAATTTTGGTTATATGTATTCGTATTCTGAACGCCCAGGAACTTTGGCTGGAAGAAAAATGGAAGATGATGTTGAAGAAGAAACTAAAGCCCGAAGATTACAGGAAATTGTCGATTTGCAGCAAAAACACGCTTGGTTTAGAAGTGAAGAATTTGTTGGACAAGTTGTTGAAGTTCTAGTAGAAAAAGTTTCTAAAAAATCAAAAGAAGAATTCTCTGGAAGAAATTCTCAAAGTATAACAGTCGTTTTCCCGAAAGAGAATTATAAAATTGGAGACTTTGTAAATGTAAAAATTACAAGCTGTACCAGCGGAACTTTAAAAGGTGAAGCGATTGGACTTAGCAGCATGAATTAATTTTAGTTTGCCACGAATTACACAAATTTACACGAATTTTCTTTCATTTATTTTTGAATTAATAAATTTTCTTGAAAAAGTAAATTATGGAATTGTATAGAAAAGAAGAGTATTTTAAAATTGTCGGCATTTGTATGGAAATTCATAGAATACTCGGTGGAGGGCTTCTAGAAATAGTTTATAAAGATGCACTAGAATATGAATTTAGAAAGCACAATATTCCTTTTGAACGTGAAAAGGAATATAACATTCAATATAAAGACATTGTTCTAGCACATAAATTCTATGCTGATTTTGTTGTCTACGATGAAATTATTTTAGAAGTCAAAGCATCAAAAGACATCATTGATAAATATACTGCTCAAACAATCAATTATTTAAAACTGGCAGATAGTGATTTAGGAATTATTGTTAACTTTAATAAAAAGTCCTTACAACATAAAAGAGTTGTTCATTGACCACTTTTCAAAAATTTGTGAAATTCGAGAAATTCGTGGCAAAAGAAAAAAAGAAGATACATGGAAACAGTTCAAGCAATAAAACAACGATTTGAGATTATTGGCAATGACCCAAAATTAAATCGTGCTATCGAAAAAGCCATTCAGGTTGCTCCTACTGATATTTCGGTAATGGTGACTGGAGAAAGTGGTGTTGGTAAAGAAAATATTCCTAGAATTATACACTCGCTTTCACACAGAAAGCACGGAAAATATATTGCGGTAAACTGTGGAGCGATTCCGGAAGGAACAATTGACAGCGAACTTTTTGGACACGAAAAAGGAGCTTTTACAGGAGCTACAAGCACACGTGAAGGTTATTTTGAAGTTGCCGACGGCGGAACAATCTTCTTGGATGAAGTGGGTGAATTACCGCTGACAACGCAAGTTCGTTTACTTCGTGTTTTGGAAAATGGAGAATTTATAAAAGTAGGTTCGTCTCAGGTTCAAAAAACCAACGTTCGTATTGTTGCTGCTACAAATGTGAATTTATTTAATGCTATCGAAAAAGGAAAATTTCGTGAAGACTTATATTATCGTTTAAGTACAGTCGAAATTACATTACCTCCATTGCGTGAACGAAATGACGATATTCATTTATTGTTTAGAAAATTTGTGGCCGATTTTGCTCATAAATACAAAATGCCTCCTTTAAAATTAGATGACGATGCTGTAAATGTATTGCAAAAATTTAGATGGAACGGAAATATCCGTCAGCTTCGAAATGTAGCTGAACAAATTTCGGTTTTAGAAACCAATCGCGATATTTCGGCAGCCACTTTACAATCGTATCTTCCTGCTGAAGGAAGCAACCTGCCATCTGTAATAAGCGACAGTAAAAAAGAAAGTGATTTTAGCACAGAAAGAGATATTTTGTACAAAGTCCTTTTTGATATGAAAAGCGATCTGAATGATTTAAAAAAATTGACTTTAGAGTTAATGAAGAACGGCACTTCAAAAGTTCAGGATATCAACCCGAATTTAATTCAGAAAATATACGGTTCACAGGAAAATGAAAGCGAGATTGATTTTGAAGAAGAACCAAGAACTGCTGTTATGACCCCTGCAGGCCGCGAAGAAAATTATCAAATGCCTGAAGACAATTATTTGTTTGCCGAAACCATTGAAGAAGAAGAGATTTTACGTTTAGAACAAAAAGAAATCGAAATGATCAAAAAATCATTAGAAAAAAACAAAGGAAAACGTAAAGCTGCTGCTGATGAATTAGGTATCTCTGAAAGAACTTTATACCGAAAAATTAAACAATTTGATTTATAGTTTTAGTGCAAAGTCGAAAAAACACCAAAACATTTTAAACCAAAAATGAATACCTTTGATCCAAGCGTCAGTAAACTGGCGAAGCAATACTTAAAATAAAAAATGAAAAACTTAAAATATCTTTTTATTCTATTAATAGCAACCACTTTCAGCGGCTGCGGTGTTTACAATTTTACGGGAACGGGACCAATTGACGCAAAAACTTTTCAAGTTAACTTTTTCCAAAACAACGCTGATTTGATTGAACCCGGAATAGACAGACAATTTACATTGGCATTGCAAGATTTAATTCAAAATCAAACCAATTTAAACTTGGTAAGTACTGGTGGAGAATTAACATACGAAGGAGAAATTGTAGATTACAGAATCACGCCAATGACAGCAACCGCTGTTACATCAACAGGTGACGTGGGAGCAGCACAAAACCGTTTGACGATTCGAATAAATGTTCGCTTCACAAACAAAAAGAAAGAAACAGATGATTTCGAAAGAACATTTGAGTTTTACTTCGATTTCCCTGGAAATGAATTACCAACAGGTAGTGTTTTAAACACAGCAATTCAAACTATTTTTGAGAGAATTACTCAGGATGTCTTTAATGAATCATTAGCAAAATGGTAGCTTTTTAATTTAACTGTTAAAAAGTTTATTCGTAAAATCGATAAATTGATGCAATAGTCGAACCTTTCAAATCAAAAAAACAATAATTAGACGATTAAATAAAAAGAGAAATGAATGTAACTGATTATACTTACTTAATGAACAAACCCGATGCTATTACAGAACAGCAGGCAGAAGCATTAGGAAGTGTTTTGAATGAATTTCCGTATTTTCAAAGTGCCAGAGCATTGCGATTAAAAGGACTTTACAACCAAAACAGCTTTAAGTATAACTATGCCTTAAAAGTTACTGCTGCTCACACAGCTGATCGTTCAGTATTATTTGATTTTATTACCTCAGAAAATTTCACCACAATTCAAGGTGAATATTACGATCGTAAACTTCAAGATTTACTAGAAATAACTGTTGTTGACAGCGAAATTGTCTCGCCTAAACCAATCGATAAAGTTACATTTACAAAAATTGACCCTATTGAACAGTCTATTTTAAACTCGATTAAAGAAGCCTCAAATGTAGTATTTGAAGAACCTGCAAAAATTATAGAAAAACCTATTGATCCTATTATTGAAAAATCAATCTTAAGTTCGATAAAAGAAGCTGCAGCAAATACTTTTGAAGAAAAAGTAAAAACAGAAGAACCAGCAACTCTTGTTAACGAATCAATAATTGCAAGCCCTAGTGAAGAAGAAATTTTAAACACTTTTAAAGAGGCTGAAAAAACAGAGAGCACTCCAACAGAAACTATTATTGAGTCCTCTATTATAAGTCCTACTGAAGAAGAAATATTAAATACTTTTGAAGAAGTGACAAAATCAGAAGAAAAAACAATTGAACCGGTTACCGAACAGAAAGCAGTTACACCAATTAAAGGAGCAATTCCAACTTTCTTCGAAGAAATTGTAGACGACGAAATCGAAGAAGTAAGAGTTTCTCCAATCGAAGAATCAATTTTGAGTTCAATAAAAGAGGCGTCAACGATTGTTTTTGATAAAGTAAAAACAGAAGAAGAACCAAAAGAAACAGAGAGCTCTGAACCTGTAAAAAATGCCGAAAAAAATCTTGAAATAGGAAAACCATTAGATTTCTCTGATAACGAAAAACATTCTTTTCAAGAATGGCTGCAACTGGCAAAAACTGAACCTATTGACCGAACTGAGGACACAGCAAATAATAATGAAGCCAAAACAGCTGAGGAAGTTGAGAGAATTGAGGAAGAAAAAAAGAAAAAGGCAGAAATAATCGATAAGTTTATCGAAACAAATCCTAAAATATCTCCAATAAAACAGACTGCAATAACCCCTGCAGTACAATTCGACATTAATAAAGAGGATAATTCTTACTTAATGACAGAGACTTTAGCCAGAGTATATTTAGAACAAAAAAAATATACCAAAGCGATACAAGCATATGAAATATTAATTTTGAAATATCCAGAAAAAATTACTTTCTTTGCAGACCGCATTTCGGATATAAAGATTTTACAACAAAATAACAATAACAATTAAGCAATGAGCACATTTTCAATTTTTTTAGTTTTAATCACAATAGTTTGTTTTCTATTGATCGTAGTAATCATGGTTCAAAACCCTAAAGGAGGAGGATTATCTTCTACTATCAGCGGAACTCAAATGTTAGGCGGTGTTCAAAAAACAACTGACTTTTTAGACAAAAGTACTTGGACATTAGCAACTATTTTGATTGTTTTAATTTTACTTTCAAGCTTAAGCTTTACAGGATCATTAAACGACACAGGATCTAAAATTATTGAAAAAACAGAAGCTCCTGCTGCAACTACACCAGCTGCACCAGCACAGCAAACTCCTGCTCCGGCAGCACCTGCGACAAAATAATAATTTTGATATAAATTAAAATGCCAGCCTGTCAAAGCTGGCATTTTTTTTAAGAAATAATGTCAGTTTTATGAGCATGGCATAGTTTCTGAAAGTTTTTAGAACATTAAAAAACGTATAACCTAATAACATAATAAAATCATGGCTTTAAACATAAAACCGCTTTCAGACCGCGTACTTATTGAGCCTGTTGCAGCTGAAACTAAAACTGCTTCAGGAATCTTTATTCCAGATACTGCCAAAGAAAAACCACAAAAAGGAACTGTAGTTGCAGTAGGAAACGGATCAAAAGATCACACAATGACTGTAAAAGTTGGCGACACGGTACTTTACGGTAAATACGCAGGAACTGAATTAAAACTAGAAGGAACTGATTATTTGATTATGCGTGAAGACGACATCTTAGCGATAATCTAAAAATACATATTGTACTAAGTAACGAAGTCTTAAGAATTAAGAACTTCAATAACTTGAAACAAATCAAACTTTAAACAAAAATTAAAATGGCAAAAGATATAAAATTTGATATTGAAGCACGTGACGGATTAAAACGTGGTGTTGATGCATTAGCAAATGCTGTAAAAGTAACTCTTGGACCAAAAGGTCGTAATGTAATCATTGGAAAATCATTTGGCGGACCAACGGTTACTAAAGATGGTGTTTCTGTTGCAAAAGAAATCGAATTAAAAGACCCATTAGAAAACATGGGCGCACAAATGGTTAAAGAAGTAGCTTCTAAAACTAATGATTTAGCGGGTGACGGAACTACAACTGCTACAGTTTTAGCACAAGCTATCGTAAAAGAAGGTTTGAAAAACGTTGCTGCAGGTGCAAATCCAATGGATTTAAAACGTGGTATCGACAAAGCTGTTGAAGCTATCGTTGCTGACTTAGCTTCTCAAGCTAAAGTTGTTGGAAGCGATTCTGACAAAATCAAACAAATTGCTTCTATCTCTGCAAACAATGACGAAGTTATTGGTGAATTAATCGCTACAGCTTTTGCTAAAGTTGGAAAAGAAGGTGTTATTACTGTTGAAGAAGCTAAAGGAACTGACACTTTTGTTGATGTTGTTGAAGGTATGCAGTTTGACAGAGGATACCTTTCTCCTTACTTCGTAACAAACCCAGAAAAAATGGAAGTTGAATTAGACTCTCCATACATCTTATTATACGACAAAAAAGTTTCTTCTTTAAAAGAATTACTTCCAGTTTTAGAGCCAGTTGCTCAATCTGGAAAACCTTTATTAATTATTGCTGAAGATGTTGACGGAGAAGCTCTTTCAACTCTTGTAGTAAACAAATTAAGAGGTGCTCTTAAAATTGCTGCTGTTAAAGCTCCAGGTTTTGGAGACAGAAGAAAAGCAATGTTAGAAGATATCGCAATCTTAACTGGTGGAACTGTAATTTCTGAAGAAAGAGGCTATACTCTTGAAAATACAACTATCGAAATGTTAGGAACTGCAAAAAGAGTTTCTATCGATAAAGACAACACTACTATTGTAAGTGGTGCTGGTGAAGCTGACATTATCAAAAACAGAGTAAACCAAATTAAAGGTCAGATGGAAACTACTACATCTGATTACGATAAAGAAAAATTACAAGAGCGTTTGGCTAAATTAGCTGGCGGTGTTGCTGTTCTTTATGTTGGTGCTGCTTCTGAGGTTGAAATGAAAGAGAAAAAAGACAGAGTTGACGATGCATTACATGCAACTCGCGCTGCTGTTGAAGAAGGAATTGTTGCTGGTGGTGGTGTTGCTTTATTAAGAGCAAAAGCTGCTTTAGCTTCTCTTAAAGCTGATAACGCTGACGAAGCAACTGGAATCCAGATTGTATCTCGCGCTGTTGAATCTCCATTAAGAACAATTGTTGAAAATGCAGGTCTTGAAGGTTCTGTAGTTGTAGCAAAAGTTGGTGAAGGTTCTGGTGATTTTGGATACAATGCAAAAACTGACGAATATGTAGATATGCTTAAAGCTGGTATTATCGATCCTAAAAAAGTAACTCGTGTAGCTCTTGAAAATGCTGCATCTGTTTCTGGAATGATCCTTACTACAGAATGTGCATTAATTGATATTAAAGAAGAAAACGCTGGCGGAATGCCAATGGGAGGCGGAATGCCAGGAATGATGTAATTCATTCTCTTCTTAAAACTTAAAACGCTGGATTTCTATCCAGCGTTTTTTTTTGTTTACCACAAATTACATGGATTTTCACGAATTATTTTTTAGCCACAGATTCAAAGGCTTAAAAAGATTATAATCTGTGAGAATCCTTTTAATTTGTGGCACTTTTTTTTGCGCAAAGCATTCGTGGAAATTAGTGTAATTTGTGGCAGCTTTTTTTATTTAACATTCTCTTTTTCTTTAAAAAATCTGTTATCTCTACCTTTGCAGTTCTATTAAAATTACAAAATGAGAAAATTCACAACTCGCCTCTTATCTTTTACACTCTTATTTCTTACTACTTTTTCACAAGCCCAAACCAACAAAGATTCCTATGTAGTTTTAGTTTCTATGGATGGTTTTCGATGGGATTATGCAAAACAATTTAAACTTCAGAATTTAAAACAAATTGCATCTGAAGGTGTTCATGCAAAATCAATGAAACCGTCTTATCCAAGTAAAACTTTTCCAAATCATTATTCTATTGTTACTGGGCTTTACCCTGATCACCATGGTATTATCAATAATGTTTTTTATGATGCCGCTTTAAATGAATCTTTTTCATTATCAAGCGATGCCAAAACTGATTCTCGCTATTATGGCGGAAATCCTATTTGGAATCTCGCGGAACAGCAAGGTGTAAAAACTGCTTCTTTTTTCTGGCCGGGTTCTGACATTGACAAAAGAAACCCTAGCTATTTTAAAAAATACGACAGTAAAATTCCGTACGGAGCTCGAATCGATACTGTCCTGAAATGGCTTCAGCTTCCAGAAAAGCAACGACCTCATCTTGTTACTTTGTATTTTGATGAGCCAGATCATACAGGTCATAATTTTGGACCATTATCAGCAGAGACTAAAAAAGCAGTAATAAAAATGGATTCGATTATGGGCGCATTGTCTCGCAGGTTAGATCAATTAGAAATTGGAAAAAAAATCAATTTGATAATTGTTTCAGATCACGGAATGGCGAGCATCAGCAATGATAAAAAGGTGGCTGTTTTAGATTATTTAAAACCAGAATGGCTTGGGTATAAAGCTGTAGTTAACCCAATTATGAGTCTTCAGGCAAAAGCCGGCTGTCAAGATTCAATTGCAAAAGCCTTAAAAAAAGTACCACATATTAAATTTTGGAAATCAACTGAAGTTCCTAAAAGACTTCATTATGGCACCAATCCGCGTGTACATGATTTTGTTATCGAAGCAAAAAAAGGATACAGCCTAGTCAGCAAAGAAAGTCAAAATATAAAAGGCGGAACTCATGGTTATGACAATAACGAAAAAGATATGCACGCTATTTTCTATGCAAAAGGCCCAGCATTTAAAGTAGATAAAACAGTAAAAACTTTTCAAAACGTTTCAGTTTATCCTTTAATTGCACATATTTTAGGCTTGCAAATTGGCGAAATCGACGGAAAGTTCAGCGACGTAAAATCGATGCTTCGTTAAATTAATTAGAGAATGTGTCAATTAGATAATTAGATAACAATCTGATTGTCAACATAAAATAAGTCGAATGGCGCTCAAATTAGCAAGAGTTTTGACTCCGCTCAGCCTGACAAAAAATGAGCCCGACAGATTTCTAAAATCTGTTGGGCTCGTTTTTTTAGATATATGCCGCGTAAACGCGGTGCAGTGCGCCTCTACATTATAAATTATCAATACAATTATCTAATTGACACATTTTCTAATTATCTAATCAAGAAACCACTTTATACGTAGGATCCTCTATTACATTTACATTGATAACAGCATCAGCATTTTTAAGCAATTGTCTGCAATCTGCGCTTAAATGCTGTAATTCTACAACCTTGTTTAGCTGATTGTATTTTTTAGTCAAATTATTTAAAGCTTCAATTGCCGACATATCCGAAACTCGGCTTTCTTTAAAATCTATAATAATATGATCTGGATCGTTTTTGATGTCAAATTTCTCTGTAAAAGCAGCTATCGAACCAAAAAATAAAGGGCCAAAAATTTCGTAATGTTTTATTCCGTTTTCGTCTACATACTGTCTTGCTCTAATTCTTTTGGCACTTTCCCACGCAAAAACCAAGGCAGAAATAATTACCCCAATTAAAACTGCTAATGCTAGATTATGCAATACAATTGTAATAAGAGCAACTAAAATACCAACGAAAATATCGTGTTTAGGCATTTTATTGATAATTCTGAAACTCGACCATTCAAATGTTGTAATTGCAACCATCATCATAACACCAACCAAAGCCGCCATTGGCAATTTACCAATAACAGGAGCTCCAAAAAGTACAATCAGCAAAATTGTCAAAGCAGCAATAATCCCAGAAAGTCTTGCTCTGGAACCGGCACCAAGATTTACCAAAGTTTGTGCGATCATTGGACAGCCGCCCATTCCAAAAAAGAAACCGTTTAAGATATTTGAACTTCCTTGCGCAATACATTCACGATTACTATTCCCTCGAGTTCCTGTAATCTCGTCAACAAGATTCAGTGTAAGCAAACCTTCGGTCAAACCAACGGCGGCGACAATTACAGAATAGGGAAATATTACTTTAAGAGTTTCAAAAGTAAAAGGAATATTAGGAATATGAAACGGAGGAAATCCGCCTTGAACTGAGGCGATATCTTCGACTGTTTTGGTCTCAATATTAAAAAAAAGTACGATGGCAAACACTACCATAATTGCCACTAAAGAAGCTGGAACTGCTTTTGTAAGTTTCGGAAAAAGCAGAACGATACTAATTGTAAGCGCGGTTAAACCTAACATTATATAAAGTGGTGTTCCTTGCAGCCAAGTCGTTTCGCCATTTACAATAGTTTTAAACTGCTCCAGCTGCGACATAAAAATCACAACTGCCAATCCGTTTACAAAACCAAACATCACAGGCTGCGGCACTAAACGTATAAATTTTCCCAGTTTAAAAAGTCCAATAGTTATTTGCACCAGTCCGCCAAGTGCAACCGCAGCAAAAACATATTCTAATCCATGTGATTTCATTAAAGCAATCAAAACAATCACTGTAGCTCCGGCACCTCCAGAAATCATTCCGGGTCTTCCGCCAAAAACTGCGGTAACTAATCCAGCTATAAAAGCGGCATACAATCCCACTAAAGGTGGAAATCCAGCCAAAATTGCAAATGACAAAGATTCTGGAATCATTGTCATTGCAACGGTTAAACCCGCTAAAATTTCGTTTTTGTAATTGACTTTTTGAGTAAAATCGAAGAGTTGAAAAGCTTTTTTCATAGGGCACAAATGTAAAAAATAATGCCCATAAAGTAAACAAAGCTTTCTTCTATAAAAAATACTAAAGTGATAGCAGTAAAGAAAATTTTAACTTAGAACAACTGCTTTAAAACCAAAACTAAAACAGAGAGAATAAAATTTATCATAATCTATTTTTGACTTTTATAAGAAATTAAAATTCAAAATTATTTATAAAACAGTATAAATAACTAGGTATTTATACCTGTTTTCGTACTGCCGTATCTTCTTCTTGTTGTGGAATCAACTAAAAATACAACTTCTTACTTCTGATCTCCTTCTGCAATTTGTGCTTCTAAATATTGAATTACTTTTTGGAGGCTTTCAATTGTCTCTTTTCTAGCTTCTGCAAGATCTTTGTAATTGACAGCTTCTTCTTTATCTGCCTTTTCCGTTTTGTAATATATAACAGGTTCTTCACGAAAAGCATCCAACTTTATCATACTGCCGGTACCTTTCAAAAGCCACTCGAGATTGATATCTGAATATCTTCTTAGAATATTTTCTAACTTATCAAGTCCTATTGTTTTGTTTTTCTTTAATTGACTTGCAAAAGATCCATTGGACATACCAATTTCCCTTTCAAAAGCACTAATCCTAATGCCTTTATAATCAATATATTGTTTTATTCTCTGTAAGGTGTTTTCTGACATAATACATTATTTTATTAGAAAATATTCTATTTATTTTGTAATTAAGAAATATCTTACTATATTTGTCTCGTTTTTAATACAAATTAAGCAATGGACAAAAATATGAAAACTAAACCAAGTTACAATCAAGATGCCTTAAAGATTATTAAAAATAGATACGGATATTCTTACGATTATATTCGAAAGTCTATTCGAGGCGATAGAACTGGGATTACTTGCGACCTTATTAAAGCTGAATATTCCAAGCTTGTTAATGAGTATAAAAAACTAATGGAAAGCCAAATAAGCAAATTAAAAGATGTGAAAAAATAACCACTGCCATCAAAAATTATTCGATTTTAAACTGATAAAAACTAAATTATACAAAAAATCAGACCCTACACTAGTCTCCATAATAGTGCTTATAATATAAACACAGAAGAATCCTCACTCTCTGCTATTAATACTATAAGAAGGGTCGATGCAAATCTATTCATGCAATAGAAACGGTTTTAGATATGTAACTGATCCGCACATATCTAAGGTGCCCTCTTAAGGAAGTCAAAGCTGTAAAGAAATTTCTTTATGGCTTTTGTCTTTTTATGCAGATTCTTATTTTTGATTAAATGAGTATTAAAATCTTTATTCCTTCCTAAAAAAACTTAAAAAATCAAATTTGGAGCAGTATTTTTGCGTTACATATATACTTCAAAAATTAAAGCCTCAAAAATCAATATGACACGAGAACATTATATTCCTTTTAATAAGGAATTTTTACTCGAACAACAAATTACTGCTTTCGCTAAAGACTCAAAAAAAGTTGACGATTTCAAAAAATTATTCAATATTATAGAACATTATTATCATTACGAATCTTTTAATCTAAATCGAAATTTAAAACAAAATTATTCTCTTTTTGATCCTGATTTGAGCGAAAAAGAACGCGAGGGTTTTATTGGAAAAAGTGACTTTTCTATTTTCAAAAACACTTTACTCACGGTTTTAGAACGCGGTAATTATCATCGCATAGACAAAGAAACACTGGAAGTTGCTTTTAAAGAATCTGACTTGATTGGACTCGATTTATCGATCGATTTTAATGCTTTTAAGGACTACGAACTTTATGTTCGCGGTCATCATAAAGCCAAAGAAAAAATTACAAAATACATTTTCTGGAAGAAAGAAGTTGAGATTGAATATTACGATCGGGTTATGATTTTTCTTAATTACAACGAAGCTGATTATTTGAATGAAAAGAAGGTTAAGTTAGGAAAAATGCCTATTGATCCAGGATCGATTGCATTGAAAATCTTTAAACGCGTTCCTAAAAACGACCTTGAAACTATTTTTCCAAATGCCATTCCGAAAATGTCTTTAAAAGACAAATTACTGCTTTGGGTTCCTGGAATTTTTGGCGGTCTTTCATTATTAAGTGCTAAAGTAATTCCGGCTTTAATTAATATGTACGGCGCTTATGAAACGAGAGAGGCTATTGATTTACTTAACAGCAAAACCTCACTAAATCAAGGCTTGATTGCTTTAGGAATATTATCTGCCTATTGTTTTCGACAGTACAACAACTTTGTAAACAAAAAAATCAGATATTCTAAAATGCTTTCTGACAGTTTGTATTTCAAAAATTTAGGAAATAACAGCGGTGCTTTTTATTCGCTTTTAAATTCATCTGAAGAAGAAGCTTTGAAAGAAACCATTTTGGCTTATTCTTTTTTAAATAGAAGCCAATATCCGTTAACCGCCGAAGAATTGGATTTACAAATAGAAGCTTGGTTTGCCTCAGAATTAAAAACAGAATTGGATTTTGATGTGAACGATGCTTTATTCAAATTAAAAAACATTGGAATTGGAATTGAAACTAACGGAAAATGGAGCGTTATTCCGTTAAACGAAGCATTGATAAAGATTGACGAATTGTGGGATGGCGTTTTTGATTATAATGAGCGTAATAAAATGCAAACTGAAGTTCTCACCTAAAAAAAACAGATCAAGAATAATAGTTCTATAAATTCAATCTGCTATTTTTTATAACCATTCTCAATGAAACTTTCAAAACGGAATAAGTAAAATCTAAAGAAAATTTTACTAGATTTACAAATACCTAAATCCAAAGAGAATGAGAACATTAGACCAATGGTTCACTGAATATGCTGTAAGTCATCAAAACCCAAAGAACAAAGCAATACACTACATTTGTGTGCCCGCAATTTTCTTTTCTATCGTCGGTTTATTAATGAGTATTCCAAGCGGTTTAATTGCAAATACTCTAAAACTAAATGCTCCGCTTATCGAGAATTGGGCATTTGTCGTTTTACTTTTTGTTCTAATTTTCTACATCCGATTATCGATTGCAATGGCGATTAAAATTGCCATTTTTTCAGCTCTTTGTTTAATTGCAAATTATTATATCGGACAGGTTTTCCCATTATGGATTTTCTCGATCGGAGTGTTTGTAATTGCTTGGATTGGGCAATTTTACGGACATAATATTGAGGGCAAGAAACCTTCTTTCTTAAAAGATCTCCAGTTTTTATTAATTGGCCCGGCTTGGGTGGTTGAAAATTTATTTTCTAGAAAACAATAATCATTATTTTACTTCAACAAAAGTAAACATCCACTTTACGGGATTTTGCCAATCTTTACCTTTAAAATTCCCTACCGGCAGCTTTACCCTGACAGTATTCCAGCCTTTTTTCAATGCAATTTTCGCTGGATCCCTAAATTCATATCCTTCATCAATTAATGGAATTTCTGAATTACCTTTCATATCAGGATGCTTCCAAACTGGCGGATTAATTAACGTATTATTTACCCAAACTGCGCTATTTAAATTATTCCAAGTACCTGCAGCTGGTGAATCTGTATTCATTGAACGCGATAAATTATTAAAGCCTATCCAAAATTCCTGTTCTTTATCTTCATCACTCCAAATTTGAGCTTGAGCGTACCATGTTGTATTTTCTTGTGGTTTCTCAATCACTCCAGAAATTTGCGGCGCCCACCAATGCCTCATAATCAGAGTACCGCCAACAGCTTTGTAAACTGGTTTTTCTTTTACTGTATTAAATGTCTGTTTTTCGAATACAAAAGCTTTCGATAAATCTCCTTTGTTATCATAAGGTCCATAAATATCCCAAACTAAATCTGCCTGTATAACGTAATTAAAAGGCAAGTTTTTGAAATATTGCTTTTTTTGATCTAATAAACGATTTTCAAAGGCTGCAAATGATTTAGCTCTTTCGGTTTCGGGCTGACCAATAGCTGCTGTCCAACCTGTATAACCGCCGCCTTGCCAGCTGCGTTCTGCAAAAGCCAGCATACCGGGATAAACTGGATTCATTTTCATAACATCTTCTTCATTCGCCGCAGCTCTATCGTTCCAAACACAAACAGTCCCGCCTAAAGCATTCTCATTACCCTCAGTCAAATTACATATTTGACGATTAAAAATTGTAACAACACTTTCTAGAGGATCCATATGATTTAGATACAAGTGTCTAGAATCAAGATATTTTATATTTTTATTTTTACTAACACTTGTCGCGCCTTCCATCCAAAGCTGACGAATTACGCCATCGTTAAAATTTCCGCCGGGCTCCCATCCTATTACTTTTTTATCTAAACTTTCAGTCAAAGCAATAACTTCGGGTAAAAATTTCTGATTCGTGATTTTAACTTCATCAGCACCTAAATGCAGATAAGGAACATCATAAGTCGCGCAAAATTCTTTGATTATATTTTTTACAATTTCTAAACCTGCATCACTTTGCATATCAACTCCCATAGCTCTTTTGAATGCCGCACTATGTCCCGGCATATCAATTTCAGGAACTAAAGTTATGTATCGTTCTTTGCAATACTTAATGAGTTCTTTTAAGTCGGCTTCTGTATAATATTCTCCTTTATCACGAAGCATATATTCTGGAGCTGTTAACTGCGGATATAACTTACTTTGCAAACGCCATGCAATATCTTCTGTAGGATGAAAATGAAAGATATTTAATTTATAAGCAGCCATTACATCTATTTGCTGTTTTAAAAGCTTAATTGACTGGTAATTTCTTCCCACATCAACCATAAATCCACGCCACGCAAAAGCAGGCCAATCGGTAATATCAGAAGCATCTACAAAAGTATCGTCCCGCATTAATTGCAGTAAGGTTTGAATACCATTAAAAATTCCCTGCGAAGTATTGGCTGTAAGGATTATTCTATTTGATGTGGTTTCTAAATGATACGCCTCAGATTGATTTTTTGGAGCGGAAACATTCCCTAAACACAGCTGAATATATTTTTCATTGTGTGCCGTTTTATTTGTCACTTTTACGCTCAATCCTTTTTGTTCCATAGCTTCTTTCAACATCGAAGCTTCTTTCTCTAAAACTGGATTATCTACAAGAATTGTTGTTTCAGCAGTTAACGAAAAAGTGCCTGTTTTCCAATTCAATTGTTGTGGCTTTGGCAGTAATGAAGGTTTTGATTCTAGATCAAAAACGTAAGGATAAACTAAATGCTTCCACAACAAATAACCGTCTCCCTTAAGATGCAAACCGTCATTAGTTAACTCTTTTATTAACTTTCCGTTTTCATCACAAAAGGAAGTATGCAAATCAATATAAGTATATTGATAAACAGCCGAATTTTGTTTCAAAACAGCATTTAAACGTTTTATCTGCTCTCCTTTACCCGTATGGTTTTCAAATTTTTTATAAAAATTATTTACAGGCAATATGCTTTGCACAAACAATTTTGTCGAGGGAGATTCTTGTTTTAAATACGAAACAATTTTTGCAATATTTTTAAAAATACTATCGGTCGAAATATTCCTTGACAAATCATTAACTCCGATCAGCAAAAAAACTTTTGCTGGTTTTCGAAGGGCAATTTCATCAATTCGATTCAAAACTGCGGCACTTACATCACTGCTTATTCCACGGTTTTTTATCCGATTATCTGCAAATAATTCAGTCCACTCTGCGCCATTTGTAATGCTGTTTCCAACAAAAACAATATCGTTTTTTGTCAATGGAAGTGTTCTAAAATGAGAAACGCGCTGATGATAAAAAGTAGAGAACAAACTATCTGGCAATACTGTTTTTTTTATCTGACAATTTGCACTTATTGCGGTACACAGCATAACAATAATTGCAAAATGAAACCAGCTGTATTTTTTATAATAATTCATAATTCAATTCTAATTTTCTCATTTTAAATAGTCGTTCTTCAAATCTAATTTTAAAACCTTCTACAATAATTACTTCTTCTCCCCTTAATTATTCTTTTACAATTACGCTGTTTATTTAGAGAATTATACATCAACAAACCTGCTCGATCCTCCTTTGGCAAGATTATTTTCAAACTCTCATCATCATAGCGTAATTAAAGCTACTCATTATTAAAACTTTTTATTTCATTTTTCTTTTTATGTCATTTCACTAAACAAATCCTCTCCTTTTTAGTCTTTTTCATTTTAATAAATTGAATATTTCCTAAATATCATTCCTCCTATCTGATTTTGAAAAACATTCTTTTTTTAGCTGAAACAAAAAACTAAAACCCGTCTTTATTTAATAAAATATTTTAATATTTAACAAATGTATATATTATTATTTAAGAAAAAAAGCAAAATAGCAAAAATGTGTTCGAACACATTGTACATAAACACGAATTAATAAAAATATTTAAAATGTTTTATTTTAAGATAAAAAATTACAATACAACAATATAAGCGTTATTAGCTGATTTCTTTACGGTTTACCTCATTGTTAAAAAATACTTAATAATTTTTTTTAATAATTAGGTTGATTTATTAAAAACATTTCATACGTTTACAACCTAGAAAAACGTTTTAGTCAAAATCATTTAGTTCTTTTTTTGATCTTTTGCTCTTTTATGCAGTAAAAATGGAACTAAAATATTTTAGCACAATCAACTAAAACCAACATAGAATTACTATCGCAAAAAAAAGAATCCTCCCTTCTTTGAGCAATAGGTAATCTTGAAAGTTATTCATTGAAATAACTGACTTGATTTGATTATAAGCACATCAAAAAGGAAAAAAAGTTTTACTGGAACGTTTTGACTGAAGTTTATAAGTACTAAAAGAACACTAAACCAGTATTTAGAAAGAAAGGATATCAATATAAAAACAACAAGCAAATTTGACTAAAACGGGGAAACCCATTTTTATACTTTTTTTTTCATAAAAAAGCCAGCAGATGCTGCGAACACTACTGGCCGATTTCTTCTTATCAAGAAATATAGATTGGAAAAAATAAACATGACCACGAAGGAAAATTATTATTAACCAAACCATTACAAAAGTATGAAATTACTACCAAAAAGCAAGCCTGAGAATTACTGGCTTATGCCTAAATTCGGGAACGTTATCAAATTAACACCCTTATTTTTGATACCTTTTACTATACAGGTATCGGCAGCAAAATCTACTGCAGCGACTATTTTATCCGAAAAAAATGAAATAGTAAAAGCAGCAAATGACAGAACGACAATTAAATCATCTTTTTTTCAAAAGCAAATAAAAGGAAAAGTACTCGACGAGGCTGGAAATCCACTGCCTGGAGCAAATATTGTTGTTAAGGGAACTAAGGTTTCAACTCAAACTGACTTCAACGGTAACTTTGAATTAAATGTTCCTGAAGGCGCTACAAAACTTATCGTTTCTTACATCGGTATGGATCAGCAGGAATTAACCATTGGAGCTTCATCAATTACGGTTGTCTTAAAAGAATCGGGACAAAAATTAAACGAGATTGTTGTTGTGGGTTATGGCACTCAGAAAAAATCTAAAATAACTGGTTCTGTATCAAAACTAGACAATAGAGTTTTAGAAACTGGAGTGCGTTCTAATCCTGCTTCTGCTTTGGCTGGTACGATCCCAGGCTTAAGAGTACAGCAAGCTTCAGGAAGTCCGGGTGCTGTTCCTGTTATTACTTTACGTGGAGGAACTAATTACGACGGAAGCGGATCTCCATTAGTAATGGTCGACGGCTTTTTGAGAGCTAGTTTCAGCGAAATCAATCCTGATGATATTGCGTCTATCGAAGTTTTAAAAGATGCTTCGGCAACCGCTATTTATGGTGCCAGAGCAAATAATGGAGTAATTTTGATTACTACTAAAAAAGGTAAAGCAGGTGTTTCAAACATTACTATAAATACAAATCTTGGTATCAATACTTTAAACATACCGTTTGATTTTATTAATGCGCAAGAATATTTATACTGGTCTAGAAAAGCTATTCAGACTTCTGGGTCTTATGACGCCAGCCGTCTTAGTCAGTTAAATTCTACTGGGCCATTTGGTACTGGAAATTTATATAAAGATGCATCTGGAAATATTCTTGATGGTAATAAAAATGCATCTGCTGTATGGAGCCCAATGTTTAGAAATCCTAGCAATGAAGAGTTATTGGGACAAGGCTGGCAAAGTATGACTGACCCTGTTCGTACAAATGCTGCCGGAGCTTATGATCCAAATGGAACTAATAAAGAAATCATTTTCAAAGATTTTAATTATAAAGATTACGCGCTTAGACCTCAGGGTATAACTAAAGATATTAATTTATCGATGACAGGCGGCAGTGAAAAAGGCAGTTATTACGCTGGTATTGGTTCTTATAACGAAGAAGGTTTACCAATTAATACTTTTTACAAAAGGCTGACTTTTGTTTTTAATGGTGATTACAAAATAAAGCCTTGGCTTACTTCTACTTCTGGCTTGAACTTCGCAACAGCGCAATGGAGAGGTCCGCAAACAAATGGCGAAAGCAATTATTTAACTCGTTCTCTAGGCGCACCGCCAACAATGAGAGGAACAAATGCTAATGGGGATTTATTAGTAGGAAGAGATTATACAGATGGTAATCCGGCTGTTAACGATGATAAGTTCATCCGTAAAAACCAAACTGATAAATTTACATTGACGCAATCTTTTAAGGCTGATATATTAAAAAATCTATACTTTAGAACTAGTGCCAACTGGTTTTATAATGAAGGTTTTTATGAATCGTTCAATAAAGACTTCTTGTCAAGCCCTAACAACATCAACAAAACCCGTTCTTCGTCGGCTCAATTTGACAGATCATTCAGCCAGACTTATAATGGTACTTTAAACTACAATACTGATTTCTTAGGAAAAAATCATGTTGATGCTATGATTGGAGCAGAATACTACGACATCTATTCAAATGGTGTTTCCGCTGCAGGTTCAGGCGCACCATCTGATGATTTTATGGATTTACAGTATACTAGTTCAGACAAAGACAAAAGAAGTATTGATACTTACCACACTCGTCAACGCATTTTATCTTTCTTCGGTCGTGTCACATATGATTATAATGAGAAATACTTAGCGACTTTTACTATCAGACGTGACGGATACTCTAAACTGCTAAATAATCGTTGGGGTAATTTCCCTGGAATATCGGTAGGTTGGAATGTACATAAAGAAAGTTTCTTAAGCGATTCTAAAATAATCAATACTTTAAAACTAAGAGCGAGCTATGGTCAAAACGGAAACGTGAGCGACAACCTTATCGGACCATACCAATTGCAAGGATCATACGGAAGCAGTAAATACGACGGAACTGTTGGTTATCAGCTTAACGGACTTCCTTTTCCTGATTTATTATGGGAACGTTCTGCAACTTATGAGTTTGGTTTAGACACGCGTTTATTTAACAGATTAGATCTTTCGCTAGCTTATTATAATAGACAAACACAAGACAAAATTTCAAGCTTCACTCTGCCAGCTACCTCAGGTATAACGTCGATTACTACAAACTTAGGTAATATGCAAAACAAAGGTTTGGAGGTTGATCTGAATTACAAAGTCATCAAAACGGCTGATTTCTCATTAGATTTTAATGCAAATGCAGCTTATAACGTTAACAAAATATTGAAACTGCCAAACAATGGTTTAGAGAATAATAGAGTTGGTGGAAGTCAGGTCACAGATAAAGATGGCAATTTAATTTGGGTTGGCGGTCTGCAGGAAGGTCAAGATCCAAACGTTGCTTATGCTTATGTTGCAGAAGGAATTATTAGAACTCAAGCTGACTTAGATTCTTATGCTTTAAAACTAAGAGATTTAATTGGAGCCAAAGTTTTAGTTCATCCAGATGTTTATAATGCTATGAGCTCTTCTGAAAAAGCGCTGGCTTATCCCATAGCTTTAGGGGATGTAAAATGGAAAGATGTAAACGGAGACGGGATTATCAATAGTTATGATAGGGAATATATGGGACGAACTGTTCCTAAAGTAACTGGTGGTTTTGGTTTCTACACAACCTATAAAGGTTTCGCTTTTAGCTCTCGTTTTGACTATGCTTTAGGCTTTGTTCAGTATGACGGTCCTAGATCTTGGTTTTTAAGTAATGCACAAGGAACATTTAATACTACCAAAGAAGTTTTTGATACTTGGACTCCTGAGAATCCAAATGCTAAATACCCAACATATTACTGGGCAGATCAATTGTTTAAAAACAACACTATGCGTACTTCGAGCATGTTTTACAATAAGGCAGATTATCTATCCTTTAGAGAAATCAGTTTATCGTATTCATTACCTGCCGACTTAATGACTAAATTAAAAATAGAGGGAATCAAACTTACTTTAACTGGGCAGAATTTAGGCTACATAAGTAAATCGACTTTGTTTTCGCCAGAGAAAACAGATCAAGGAATAAATGTTACAGGAGGTTATCCGTTACCTCGTACTATGGTTTTTGGTGTTCAAATTATTTTATAAAAAAGATATGAAAAAGATATTAATAGGAATTGCATTTTTAGCGTTGTCAATTACGTTTAATGCCTGCGACAAACTGGATTTAGCTCCAGAAGATTATTACGCTAGTGAAAGCTTTTGGAAAACTCCCTCTCAAGTAGATGGAGCAATGGTAGGATTACACAGCCAACTAAGAAGCTATCAATTTACATTGTTTACATTAGGAGAACTTAGAGGAGGAACATTAAGAGATGGAACCAGCTTTACTGGAACTGCATCTTTAAACTCAGGATCTATAGTTCGTCAGGATATTAGAGAATCATCGCCTGGTATTTCAGGCTGGGCGGGACTTTATGCACCAATATTTCAGGTAAACAATTTTATCTATCAAGTAGAAAAAGCCCAATATTTGACTGCTGCCGACAAAAGTTATTATCTTGGTCAAGCTTATGGCTTAAGAGCTTTTTACTATTTTCAATTGTATCGTACTTACGGAAGACTTCCCGTAACCAAAGAACCTAAAGTAGCTATCACGACACCTACAACGGCTCAAGATGCTTATTTGCCCCGTACAAAAACAGAAAAAGAGACTTTAGACTTTATTAAAGAAGATGTAACAAAATCTATTGCAAGTTTTTCTGGAGATTATACGTCTAAAATGCAAAAAGGACAATGGTCTTTGGGAGCTTCACAAATGCTTCAAGCCGAAGTATACCTATGGTCGGCTAAAGTAAAAATTGATGGCGCTAATCCAACATCCACAGCTTCTGATTTAGCGATTGCGAGAACTGCAGTAGAAGCGGTTATACCTAAATACAGCTTACAATCAAGCTTTGCCAATGTATTTAACTCAGCCGCTACAGCTTCAATAAAAGGAAATAATGAAATTATTTTTGCCTTGAGATTTGGTTTTGGAGAAGCAACAAACAGCTACGGTCAATTTATTTACGCTATTACAGATCCATTAGCAGGTTATGTTGACGATAAAGGTGTTGCAATTCCTTCTAACGATCCGCTTAAGGTAAATGGAGGCGGAACCATTATAAGATACGAGTACAAATATGACTTATATCAAAAATATGAAGCAGCCGACACGAGAGCAAATGTTACTTTCTTAAACTTCAACAAAGGAACAGTTCACGCTACTAATCTGCGTAAATTTATCGGAACTATTGTTGATGGCGCACGTACTTTCTCAGATGACTTCCCTGTTTACCGTCTTTCTGAAGCTTATTTAATGCTGGCAGAAATAAAAAACAAACAAGGTCAAGATCCTTCTGCCGAAATCAACATTATCAGAACTCGCGCATATGCCGGCGGCGGCGGTAGTGCTCCTGTTTATGCAAATGGTTCTTTTGAACAAAACGAATTGGCTATTTTCACTGAAAGACAAAAAGAATTCGTAGCCGAAGGAAAAATTTGGTACGACTTACGCCGTATGCAAGATGCAACTGGAACTCCTTTAGTGTTCAGAACAGACCTTCCTTTAGTAGGTGTACTGCAAAATATTGACGGAATAAACCATAAAATAATATGGCCAATAGACGTTCCTACTTTAAACAGTGATCCAACTCTAGAACAAAACCCATTGTACAAAGGCACTTAATGCTTTTTAACTTAAAGCCCCAACAAAAATGTTTTGTTGGGGCTTTTTTAATTAATAAAACTGATTCTCATAAATTGAGCCCTCAAACTATCCTATAAAATCGATGTTTAAGATTAAATATACTGGATTAAATTTAAGTTGTTACATTTTTTAACGACATTGCCGGCATAGAATTAGAACCTTTTATTTGAAAATTCTAGTGAAAATTTAAAAGTTAGCTTCACTTATTTTCTCGCTCATTTATTTCTTCTATTGCACTTTGAATAAAATATTTTAAATCATTGCTTCTTGTTCTTTTAAGTTCTGCCTTCAAAGTTTCTATTGACTGTATTGTCCCTGTTGATCTAAGTGTCGCACAAATCATACATTTGGTATGTTGATCGCTAGTTTTAAATTTCAGTATTAAAATTTCTTCTAACTCTTTATCTTCAGAGTTTTTTAAGGCATTAAGTGAGTCAATTCTATTCTGATATGTACCTTTTAATAATAAGTGTTTTAGATAATCAATGTTCAGACTAGCTGGTTTTCGCAATTCATTAAGCCTGCTTAATACAGCTGTAATTACTTCTTCTTCATCAGTTTTTTCGAGCTCCGAAATCAAAAAATCGAAAAGTTCGTAATCTTTACAGTTTACGCATAAGCTGCTTAAGCATCTTAAAACATATTTTTTATATTGAAAAAAATCTTTATCCTTAAGCAATTCAATAAGTTCTGATTTTAAGTTTACATCACTCAATTCATCAGAAATTCTATAAGCATACCAACTAGGAAAATCTTCGCTTTCAAGAGACTGATCTCGCTTCTGCCTTTTAATTATGTTATTTGAAATAGGCTTACTGTTTCCCATTTCTACAATCAAAGTCTTTAACTCAGAGCTCTTTAATCTAGTTATTAGATGTTCTTTATCTTCTTTAACCTTTTCGTCTAAACTTTTAAATAGTCCAAATAGCATAATTTTGTTTTTTCGCAGCTGCAAACTAGTTCTCTATAAACTTATTATTATAACTAAAAATAGAATGCTTAATAAAACGAATATAAAGTTAATTTATGGATTGCCTGCCATTGTTGAAACAAAAAAACTTAATTTATAAATCACAGATTCATGATAAGGTTCGAACAAAAATTATCAACAAACACAGGTTCTGTTAGTAAGCAATGAAACATTCAAAGTGTTTTCGAACCATAAAAAAAGCCTGAGAATCAATATTCTCAGCCTTATAATTTTTATAGTGACCTTGATGGTACAGAATTCGAATCTTTTGGTGGAAGATTTAGAGATTTTGGGTGATGTGTAATTTTGCTATTTGAATTTAAAATCATTATTAGTTAAAGTCAAGTTCCCGTAATTCATTAAAGTAGCAAGAGCAACGAAATTCATATTGATTTTAGTACGAAAAGTATTCAATAAATAAAAGTCCGCTTGGTGGTTTATAAAATAAAAAAACTATTTTTGAAAACAAATAGATACTGACATTTCTCAGACATAGCACCCCATAAACGATAAAAACAAGTCAATAATGAAAAAGACAATCTTAACAACAGTACTACTTTTGACATTATGTCAAATCGGATTTGCTCAAACAAATTACACAGCAAAATTAGACAATTACTTCAATGCACTTGAAGAGAACGACAAGTTTATGGGAAGTTTAGCAATTTCACAAAATGGTGAGATCATTTATACAAAATCAATTGGATTTGCAGACGTTGAAAAAAACATTAAAGCAACCAAAAATTCAAAATACAGAATTGGTTCAATTTCTAAATCATTCACAGCAGTTTTGGTTTTAAAAGCAACTGAAGAAAAAAAGCTGGACCTAGCCCAAACTATTTACAAATGGTTTCCAACAATAAAAAACGCAGATAAAATATCTATAAAACAGTTGCTCAGCCATAGAAGTGGGATACACAATTTCACAGATGACAATGAATATCTAACTTGGAACACACAGCCAAAAACAGAAAAAGAAATGCTTGAAATTATAGCAAAAGGAGGCAGCGATTTCGAACCAGACAGCAAAGCAGAGTATAGCAATTCAAACTTTGTGCTTTTGACTTACATTCTAGAAACAACTTTTTCAAAATCGTATTCTGATTTATTACAAAAATATATTGCAAAGCCTCTTGGTTTGACAAATACGTATGTTTTTGGAAAAATCAATACAAACAACAATGAATGCAAATCATACAACTTCACAGGAGCTTGGAAGGCAGTGACCGAAACCGACTTTACAATTCCATTAGGTGCAGGGGCAATAATTTCCACGCCAAGTGATTTGACAAAATTCGCAGACGCCTTGTTTGGAGGAAAACTTTTAAAACCTGAAAGTCTTGAAATAATGAAATCCGTTAAAGATGGTTACGGAATTGGTCTGTTTCAAATGCCTTTCCATGACAAGATCGGCTATGGACACAGAGGCGGAATTGATGGCTTTAGTTCAGTTTATTCTCATTTCGCAGACGACAAAATTTCGTATGCTTTAATTACAAACGGAACAAAGTTAAATATGGATGATATTTCTAATACTGTTTTAAGTGCAATTTACGGCAAACCTTACGATATACCTGTCTTCACAACATACAACTTGACTTCGGAAGATTTTAATAAGTACTTGGGCGTTTATGCTTCTAAAGAAATTCCATTTAAAATTACATTTACAAAAGATGGAAACACTTTAATCGCACAAGGCACAGGACAGCCAGCATTCTCTCTTGAAGCAACGGAAAAAGACAAATTTAAGTTTGACCAAGCAGGAGCGAAATTTGAATTTAATCCGATAGACAAGACAATGACTTTATTTCAAGGCGGTGGACAAATTAAATTTACGAAAGAATAAAAAACAGCACCCAATAGCTACTACGGATTTGAGCAATAGGCTTAATGGAAAGATGGTTTTGTGTTTGGATGATTTGACAAATCCGAATAATGGGCTTAATTTAATCTCAAACCCGCTATAGTACCATCATGTTAAAGTAACTTGGACATAAAAAAAGAGCCGAATTTAAGAATGATATTAACTAGATCATTTATGCAGAAAACAAAATCCTTGATGGGATTCGAACCAAAATTACTTGCAAACATTGAGACTTTGTAAAATTAAAGAAATCACTAAGGATTTTCGAACCACAAAAAAAGCCTGCAAAATATACACTTTGCAGGCTTTCAATTTTTTATAGTGACCCCGGAGGGGTTCGAACCCCCAACCCTCAGAGCCGAAATCTGATATTCTATCCAGTTGAACTACGAGGTCAAAATGTTTATTTTTTAAATTCCAAATTCCAACTTAAAATTGGAATTTGGAATTTCTATAATTGGAATTTTACGCTAATAATTTCTTCACAATAGTAGAAATGGTTTTTCCTTCAGCAGTTCCTCCTAATTGAGCAGATGCTAATCCCATAACTTTACCCATTGAAGCAATTCCTGAAGCTCCAGTTTCAGCAATAATTTTTGCTACTATAGCCTCTACTTCTTCTTCGCTTAACTGTGCTGGTAAAAACTTCTCGATTACTGCAACTTGAGCTAATTCTGGCTCAGCTAAATCAGGACGATTTTGCTCTGTAAAAATTCTGGCACTCTCTTTACGAGTTTTTACTAATCTTTGAAGTAATTTAATTTCTTCATCTTCTGATAAATCTTCTTTAGATCCCGAAGCTGTCGAAGCTAACAACAACTCAGATTTAATTGCTCTTAATGATTCTAGCGCTACTGTATCTTTTGCTTTCATGGCCGTTTTAATCTCGTCCATGATTTGTGTTTGTAAACTCATCTTATATTTTTTTATTTGAATAAGCAATTGCTTATAAATTGATCTATTAACTAAGTGTTTTTTATTTTAACTAATATTTCTAGTTTGTCAGGCTGAGTCCTTCGTCCTCGCTCAGGATAAACTTAGTCGAAGCCCTTCCTAACAAGAAGTCCTTCGACTACGCTCAGGGTGACAATATTGTTTTAAAAGTACTATTGAAAAGTCAAATTTCTAAATTCTGTGCGAAGATAAAAAAAATAACCCGAAAATTAAATCCAATTTTCGGGTTACCCTAATATTATGATTGTAAAATTAATCTACGTTGTCGTGCAAAAATGAATTATTTGAACGTAATTGAAGATCATTATTACTATCAGTTCCAACAGAAATTCTAGAATTAGTATTGTTAGATTGAGAATTTGACAAATCAATTCCTAATCTCTTATAAGCTGGCTCTTTTTCCAACTCATCAATTCTAGAAACATTATTATGAAACTTATAATTAAACTCTTTTAGTTTCTTTCTTCTTTCTTCAGCTCTTAATCGTAATGTTTCTTCAATTGTTAATTCCATTGGAGAAACTTCTGAAGTCGTTGTGTAATCTGCATCTGTTGCAAAATCCACTCTTGGCTTCAAAGTAATATTCAATTCTTCAGGAACCACATCTTCGATTACTTTTTCTGCAGGTTTTGAAGACATTAAGTCATTCTCAACTTCCATATATTCTTCTAAAGAATATTTGATCACACCTTTATCTGAAAGTTCAGTTACTGGCACAAATTGCACAGGATCATTTACTTTAATATTGCGAGTTTCATTACTCAACTCAAACATAATTTTTGATTCCTGCTCAGCAACCGGCTCTCTTTTAACTTCAGGCTCTGATCTAAAAAGAGGAAGATCAAAAGAAAAAGTCGTTTGTTCTTCTTTCTCAAATGTTCTTTGCTGTACTGGTTTTACTTCTTGAACAGTTTCTGCTGCAGGCGTTGAAATTTTGAAATCAATATCTGTAATCGGCGAAACAATTTCAAAAGTTACATCAAGGTTTTTAATAAACTCAGACATTACCACCAATTCTTCTTGATTAATTGTTGGCGTTGTTACAGGAGCAGCTGGAATTTCATTTACGGGAGCAACCGTATCCGTATCGTCCATTAAATCAAAAATAACTTTTTCCTCTGATTTTGCAATAGGTGTATCTGCATTCAAATCAAAAGAAGCAAGCGTTTTATTTGTTAAATTATGAACACTTCTTTGCTCATCTTCTAACGTATGAATTATTTTTTTAGGCTCTGTATTAACGATTTCATTTTGTTGTTCAACATCAAAACCAGTAGCAATAATAGTTACCGCAATAGCTTCACCAAGAGTTTCGTCTTCACCAACTCCCATGATAATATTAGCGTTATACCCCGCTTCTGCTTGAATGTGATCATTGATTTCTCCAATTTCGTCAAGCGTTATCTCATTAGATCCAGAAACGATAAGCAACAATACGTTTTTGGCACCTGTAATTTTATTGTCATTTAATAATGGTGAATCTAATGCTGATATAATCGCATCTTTAGCTCTATTTTCACCTTCTGCTACAGACGAACCCATTATAGCGGTTCCACTGTTTGCTAAAACTGTTTTAGCATCACGTAAATCGATATTTTGAGTATAGTGGTGCGTAATTACTTCGGCAATACCTCTAGAGGCAGTTGCTAAAACTTCATCGGCTTTAGAGAATCCTGCTTTGAAACCAAGGTTTCCGTAAACTTCTCTTAATTTATTATTATTAATTACGATTAAAGAGTCAACTTGTTTACGTAATTTTTCGATTCCTAAAAGCGCTTGTTCCTGACGTACTTTCCCTTCAAATTGAAACGGAATTGTCACGATACCTACGGTAAGGATTTCTCTTTCTTTTGCTAATTGCGCGATTACTGGGGCAGCACCTGTACCAGTACCACCACCCATACCTGCAGTGATAAATACCATTTTTGTACCACGATCCAATACTTTTTCGATATCGGCAATACTTTCAATAGCAGACTGCTGTCCTACGTCAGGATTTGCACCTGCTCCAAGACCTTCTGTTAAATTCATACCTAACTGAATTTTGTTAGGCACTGAACTGTTTTGCAGCGCTTGTGAATCGGTATTACAAACGATGAAATCAACGCCTTTAATACCTTGTTTAAACATGTGGTTAATAGCATTACTACCACCTCCACCTACACCTATTACTTTGATAACATTTGATTGGTTTTTTGGTAAATCAAATGAAATACTTCCAAATTCTGAGTTGCTCATCATCTTTTTGGTTTTTGAAATTCTTATTTAATACATTTTTTACTTCTTGGCTTGGGGCAAAGAGTAATCCTTTTCTTTTATTATTCTGCGTTGTCTAAAAAATCTTTGATTTTATCGACATATCTATCAAAAAATGATCTTCTAATTTTTGTTTCTGTAGATTCAGGTTTTTCAACTCTGCTTACTGTTTCTCGAGTATCTTCAATAGTTTCTACTCTTTCAACGTAATTTTCTTCTACTTCGTATCGCTGCACTGGCGGAGGAACATTTCTATAAACAACTTTTGGCTGTTCGTTTACAATTTCCATTCTAACGGCGCTTTGCGTGCTGTTTTCAATACTGTTCATTACTAAACCAACAGCTGTTGCAAACAATGGGCTTGAAATTTCTTCGCTTGAGTTTCCTGCTAAATGCTCGTTTGGATATCCTATTCTGGTATCCATTCCAGTAATATATTCTACTAATTGTTTAATATGCTTTAATTGAGCACCACCTCCAGTAAGAACAATTCCTGCAATTAATTTTTTACGAGGATCTTCGTGCCCGTATGCTTTAATTTCTGCAAAAACCTGTTCTACAATTTCCACTACACGTGCGTGAATAATTTTAGACAAGTTTTTAAGCGAAATCTCTTTTGGCTCTCTGCCTCTTAAACCTGGGATAGAAACAATTTCGTTGTCTTTATTTTCTCCTGGCCAAGCTGATCCAAATTTTATTTTTAAAAGCTCTGCTTGTTTTTCGATAATTGAACAGCCTTCTTTAATATCGTCTGTAATTACATTTCCTCCAAAAGGAATTACAGCTGTATGGCGAATAATTCCGTCTTTAAAAATAGCCAAGTCTGTTGTTCCGCCTCCAATGTCGATTAATGCAACACCAGCTTCTTTTTCTTCTTGACTTAAAACCGCATCTGCTGAAGCTAATGGTTCTAATGTTAATCCAGACAATTCGATTCCTGAACTTTGAATACAACGTCCCACATTTCTGATTGAAGACGCTTGACCAACTACAACGTGAAAACTAGATTCTAATCTTCCGCCGTACATTCCAATTGGCTCTTTAATTTCAGATTGTCCGTCAATTTTAAATTCCTGTGGTAAAACGTGAATAATTTCTTCACCTGGCAGCATCGCCAATTTATTTACCTGATCAATCAAAAGCTGAATATCTTTCTCTCCAATTACCTCTTCTGGATTATTACGGCTGATGTAATCTGTATGCTGAATACTTCTGATGTGCTGTCCGGCGATACCCACAACAACATCTTTTATTTTATAACCTGAATTGTTTTCTGCTTCAAGTATAGCCTGCTGAATTGATTGAATAGTTTGCGTAATGTTGTTTACAACTCCTCTCGCAACTCCTAAACTTTTAGATTTACCAATACCTAAAATTTCAAGCTTTCCATACTCATTTTTCTTGCCTATCATGGCAACTATCTTTGTTGTTCCAATATCTAGACCTACTGCAATGTTATCTTTTTCCATTTTCTATTATTTTGTGCAAACTACTTGTTCCGTAAACCTAAGGTCAATTTTATTGTATTTATATAACGAACTATCCAAAACCGCTTTTTGAAAAAAGGCTTTATAGTTTCTAAATTTTTTATCAACATTCATCATTCTGCCAAAATCGATGAAGTAATTATAATTTCTATTAAACATTTTTAGGCTGCCATTCGGCATAATCTCTATTGCAATGATGTTTTTTTTCAAAAACGCATCGTCATAAATCGTGCGAAATAAAGCAGCTAAATCTTCGTTATTTTTTTCATTTATTGCCCCTGAAACAAGAGGAACTCTAGCAGTAAAATTATCTGACAAAGGCATTTTACCACCCTCATAGTCAATATAAAAAGACTGATCGCCATCATAAACTCTTGCTATGGCTGTCTTCTGTTTTACTACCGCTTTTAGAACACCATCGATACTTACAAAAACATTTGACTTTTCAATCATGTCTTGCGTATCAAGAGTTTTTTCAATCTTATTCAAATCTAACTCATCTTTTCTAATACTGGAAGCGTCTCTTTTATTTTCTATCAACAATTTATTAACCGTTTCCGGCTTCACAAAAAGCGTATTTTCTCCTACAAAAACGACCTCAGATTTCTTTAATTTTCGCTCCCCATTTCGATGTTGCGCGAAAGAATATAAAAAAAGTACCAATCCAAAAATTAGTATTAATCGAATATTTGTCCAATTAAATATTTTCATGCAGCATTTTTTTGATTGACGGCACCATCTCTCCAATATCTCCAGCTCCTATTGTTACAATTATTGGCGCATCACTGGCTTTGATTTCCGCTAATAAATCATTTTTTGCAACAATTTTTTTGTTCGAATTTGTCATTTTACCCAATAACCATTGCGACGTAACCCCTTCCATCGGTAATTCGCGTGCTGGATAAATATCCATTAAAAACACTTCGTCAAACTGAGAAAGACTTTCAGCAAATCCGTCAGCAAAATCTTTTGTTCTGCTAAACAAATGAGGCTGAAAAATCGCCAAAACTTTTCGCCCAGGATACAATTCTCTAACCGCCTGATGAACAGCATTTATTTCAGTTGGATGATGCGCATAATCATCTATATAAACCAACTTATCTGATTTGATCTGATAAGAAAAACGTCTTCTGATTCCGTTAAATGAAGCAATGGCTTTTGCGATAGCACTGGTCGGGGTGCCATAAGTTTTTGCCATCGCAATAGCCATTAACCCATTCATTAAATTATGTTTACCAGGCAGTCCAAAATGAAGATCTTTCATTATCTCTGATGGCGTCTGCACATCAAAAACATAAGCTCCATCTTCAATTCTAACATTATATGCCTTATATACAGCATCTTCGTTTATAGCACATTGAACGCCTTCAAGAGGCAATTCTTTAGTTATAAACAGATTATTCTTGTCTTCTACTTTAGCCGCAAATTCTACAAACGAAGCTTCAATAGCTTCACTTGTTCCATAAATATCCAAATGATCTGCATCCATAGAAGTTATGCAGGCAATATTTGGGTGTAAATGCAAAAATGAACGATCGAATTCGTCTGCTTCAACAACAGTAACTGTTTTTCCCGTACCGATTAAATTAGAGTTGTAATTCTCTACAATTCCACCCACAAATGCTGTAACATCAGCACCACTTTCGTATAGAATATGTCCTAAAATACTAGACGTTGTTGTTTTACCATGTGTTCCCGCAACTGCAAAACTAAAAGTGTCTTTGGTAATGATTCCTAAAACCTCCGCACGCTTTTTAATTTCGTAATTTCTTTCAATAAAATAATTCCATTCAGAATGCGATTTAGGAACCGCAGGCGTAAAAATTACCAATGTATTTTCTACATGATAATTTGCTGGAATTAAATTAATATTATCTTCAAAATGAATATCTATACCGCTTTCAATCAATTCACTTGTAAGCATTGACGGCGTTTTATCGTAACCCGAAACCTGTTTCCCTATATATTTGAAATAGCGGGCCAGGGCACTCATTCCGATGCCTCCAATACCAATAAAATAAACGTTTTGTATTTGATTTAAATTCATTTCTTTTTGCTTTAAGCATTAAGCTATAGGCTTTAAGCCTTCACCTCGGTTTATTATTTAATTAACTTGACAATTTCTGCCACAATATCTTTTGTCGCTTTTGGCATTGCAAGCTTTTTAATATTTACACTCAATTGTTTTTGTTTACCTTCATCTTTCAGCAGCGCTTCAAAAACAATGCTAAATTCATTATCCAATTCAGATTCTTTCAACAAAATTGCACCTTTAGCCTCTACAATAGCTTGTGCATTTTTAGTTTGATGATCTTCAGCTACATTCGGCGACGGGATAAAAATTACCGGCTTTCCAACAATGCATAATTCTGAAACTGATGATGCTCCTGCTCTTGAAATAATCACATCTGCAGCAGCATATACAAAATCCATTCTTTCAATGAAATCAACCACTTTTACACCCAGTTGATTGTATTTTTTATACTCGTCAAAATATAGCTTTCCACACTGCCAGATTACCTGAACGTCTTGCGAAAGAAAGTTTGGCAATTCCTTTTCAATTAACTGATTGATTCTTCGAGCACCTAAACTTCCACCTAGAACCAATAATGTTTTTTTGTTCGAATCTAAACCAAAAAACGCAATTGCTTCATCACGCTTACTTTCAATATCAATTAGATCCTGACGAACTGGATTTCCTGTCAAAACAATTTTCTCTTTTGGGAAAAATCTTTCTAAGTTTTGATAGGCTACACAAATTGCATTTGCTTTTTTACTCAACAATTTATTGGTAATTCCCGGGAAAGAATTCTGTTCCTGAATTACTGTCGGAATCCCTGCCGAACCAGCTGCCTGCAATAATGGACCACTGGCAAAACCACCAGTTCCAATAACTACATTTGGTTTGAACTTTTTAATAATTCGTCTTGACTCTAATAAACTTGAAGCCAATTTTAAAGGAAACATCATGTTTTGCAATGTTAACTTTCTTTGTAAACCAGCAATCCAAAGACCTTTTATTTCGTAACCTGCCTGCGGTACTTTTTGCATCTCCATTTTATCTTTGGCGCCCACAAAAAGAAATTCAGCATCAGGAAATTGTAATTTTAATTCGTTTGCAATCGCAATTGCAGGATAAATATGTCCTCCTGTTCCTCCTCCGCTTAGTATGAATTTATACTTTGTCATATTTTTTAATAGCTATTATTATAAACTATTTTACCCTTTCTTATTTGTTTAAAACTGCATTCATTGGATTTCTCGAACTATCCTCGATTGAATACATTTCTGCATCTTGATAAACTTCTTTTTCATCAACAGCTAAATCTTCTTCAGCCAATTCTTTATCAATTAATCTTTGAAGTGCTTCTTTTCGTCTTTCTTTCTCCTCCAGTTCTTCTGCAATCTCTTCGTCTTTCTTGGTTACACTTATAATAATTCCAAGTGAAAAACACGTCATCCAGATCGAACTTCCTCCAGAACTTATCAGCGGAAGCGTCTGTCCTGTTACAGGCAGTAATTCTACTGCAACCGCCATATTAATCATTGCTTGAAATATCATGGGGAATCCGAGACCGACGACGACTAATTTTCCGAATAACGTATTGGCTTTATGCGATGCAATCACAAATCGGAATAACAACAATAAATAAAGAACCAATATCGAAACTCCTCCCACTAAACCATATTCTTCTACTACAATCGCATAAATAAAATCTGAAGATGATTGCGGCAAGAAGTTCTTTTGAACACTTTTCCCAGGTCCTAATCCGCCTAATCTTCCTGATGCTATTGCAATTTTTGCTTTCTCAATTTGATAATCATCTTCATCTGGTTTGTCTGTGGTAAAGTTCATAATACGACTTTCCCAAGTTGATACCCTGCTGAAGAATCGAGAATCTGGAAATGCTTTTGCCACCAAAAGAAAAAAAGCCAACATTGCAATTCCTGAACCAATGATAAATCCAATATATTTTAATGGATACTTACCAATAAACGTTAACATCATAACCATCGAAAAAATCAACGCTGTGGTCGAAAAGTTAGCTGGTAATATAAGCGCCAGAGTAATAAAAACTGGAACCCAAAGCTGAATAAACGAGGTCTGAAACGGCTCGTTTTCTTCTTTAGTTTTCGACAAATAGCGAGCCACGTAAATAAACAAAACGCTTGCCGCTAATGTTGATGTTTGAAATGTAATTCCAATGAACGGCACCTGAATCCAACGACTTGCATTTGCTCCTGCAATTACAGTTCCTTTCAACAAGGTGTATAATAACAACAACCAAACTACTGGAAGCGCCACTTTAGAAATTGCTCTAAAATAATGATACGGCACTTTGTGAACCCAGTAAATAATCAAAAAACCAATACAAACGTGTGCTAAATGCTTAACCAAATAACCCAATGTATTCCCAGTTCCATGACCTATATATGCTAGATTACTACTCGCACTAAAAACCGGCATAAATGAAAACAACGCCAACAGAGCCACGAATGACCATATTACTCTATCTCCTTTTAGTTTGTTAACTAACTCCTTCATTGTTGTTTTGTTTCAAGTTTCTTTTGTTTCAGGTTTCAATCTCGATAGCTATCAGGACTGAAACTTTAAACTATTTTCTACAAGTTGTGCACTGCTTGTTTGAATTGCTTTCCACGATCTTCATAATTTTCGAATAAATCGAAACTTGCACAAGCTGGAGACAATAAAACAGCATCTCCTTTTTCTGTTAATCTTTGTGCTGTTTTTACAGCGTCGTTCATATTATTAACTTCGACCATAATATCAACAACGTTTCCAAAAGCATCAATAATTTTACGATTATCAATTCCTAAACAAATAATTGCTTTTACTTTCTCACGAACCAATGACATTAATTCGTTGTAATCATTTCCTTTATCAACGCCGCCGACAATCCAAACTGTCGGAACATTCATACTGTCTAAAGCAAAAAAAGTAGCATTTACATTTGTTGCTTTTGAATCGTTGATATATTGTACATTCTGAATTTTTAATACTTTTTCTAAACGGTGTTCAACACCTTGAAAATTAGATAAACTTTCGCGAATTGTTGCATTTCTAATCTGCATCAATTTTGCTACGGAGCTTGCTGCCATTGCGTTTTTCATGTTATGTTTTCCTTCTAACGCAATGTGTTCTGTTTCCATTGTAAACTCTTCTTGGTTGATCTTTATTTCCATTTTGTTGTTATTTATAGAAGCCCCTTCATCAAATTTCTGAGTCAATGAAAAAGGAATTAATTTTGCTTTTGTTTTGTTGTTCTTTAACCATTCTGCACTTGCTTCATCATCTGCATCGTAAATGAGATAATCGCTTTCAGTCTGGTTCATTGTTATTCGGAACTTCGAATTGATATAATTTTCATATTTATATTCATATCGATCTAAATGATCCGGACTTATGTTTGTTATTATCGCAATATCCGGCCTGTAATCTATAATTCCGTCCAGCTGAAAACTGCTTAATTCAAGAACGTATGCATCGTATTTATTTTCGGCAACCTGCCAGGCAAAACTCTTTCCTATATTTCCACCCAAACCTACATTGAGCCCAGCCGATTTTAGTAAATGATAAGTCAACATTGTCGTTGTAGTTTTACCATTACTTCCCGTGATCCCCACTGTCATTGCTTCTGTAAATGGAAATGCAAATTCAATTTCCGAAATCACTTTTATTCCTGCCGCGATCAGCTTTTTTACTATCGGAGACTTCTCAGGAATTCCAGGGCTTTTCATCACCACATCAGCATTCAGAATTAAATCTTCGGTGTGCTGTTCTTCTTCCCAAGGAATTTTATTTATGATAAGAACTTCTTTATAACTCTCTTTTATCTTTCCGAAATCAGATACAAAAACATCGTAACCTTTTTTCTTCCCGAGGATCGCAGTTCCAACTCCGCTTTCTCCTCCTCCTAGTACTACCAATCTCATCTATCTTAGTTTTAAAGTAATGATTGATAATATGGCTAACATGATTGCAACAATCCAGAATCTTGTAACGATTTTACTTTCGTGATATCCTTTTTTCTGATAATGATGATGCAATGGCGACATCAGGAAAATTCTTCGACCTTCACCAAAACGTCTTTTTGTATATTTAAAATAAGCTACCTGAATAATTACTGAAGCACTTTCTGCAAGAAAAATTCCGCAGAACAAAACAATCAATATTTCTTTACGAACCGCAATTGCTAAAACTGCAATGATTCCTCCAATAGTCAAACTTCCTGTGTCTCCCATAAAAACAGATGCTGGATAGGAGTTGTACCAAAGAAAACCAATCAGGGCCCCTACAAAAGCAGAGATGAAGACGGTCATTTCTCCTGAATTGGGTATATACATTATATTCAAATAATTAGAAAAAATAATATTACCCGAAACAAACGTAAAAATTCCCAGGGCGAGGACCGAGATCGCAGAGGTTCCAGCCGCAAGACCATCTATTCCATCTGTTAAATTAGCTCCATTAGAAACTGCAGTGATAATAAAAATCACTACCGGAATAAATACTAACCAAGCCCATTTTTCATATCCATCTCCTAAAAATGACAAAACTTCAGCATAATCAAATTCGTTATTTTTCACAAACGGAATTGTTGTAGCTGTAGATTTTTCTTCAGCAGGAGCTGGCAGTACCACAGCTGTGCTTGCATTTACTTTAAAAATATCTGCTCTTCCAGTATCCGTTCTAACGGTAACTGCAGGATTAAAATAAAGAACTGCCCCTACTATTATACCAAGACCAACTTGTCCGATAACTTTGAAGATACCTTTAAGTCCTTGTTTATCTTTTTTAAATATTTTGATATAATCGTCAACAAAACCAATTGTACCCATCCACAGCGTAGTTACAATAAGCAATACGATGTAAATATTGTGCAGTCTTGCAAACAACAAAACGGGAACTAAGGTTGCAAAAATGATAATCAAACCTCCCATTGTAGGTGTTCCTGCTTTTTCATTTTGTCCAGCAAGACCAAGCTCACGAACTGTTTCTCCTACTTGCTGGTTACGCAAGAAGTTAATAACTCTCTTTCCGTAAATCGTTGATAAAAGCAGCGAAAGCATAAAAGCCAAAGCTGATCTAAAAGTGATGTACTGAAAAACTCCTGTTCCTGGCCAATCCAGTGTTTTGTCAAAATATTCAAATAAATAATATAACATATATCGTGGTTTATTTGTTTAATCGTTGGTTTGTTGATTCGTTAATTGTTCATTTAATAATTACTCCATTAAACAAATAACCAATTAACCGTTTAAACTTTACTTTGCTAGTTGATCTAAAATTTCTTTTACGGTTTCCATATCGTCAAAATGATGACGAACTCCGTTTATTTCTTGATAGGTTTCATGACCTTTTCCTGCAATTAGAATAATATCATTTGGCTGAGCCAATTGACAAGCCGTTTTTATAGCCTGTTTTCTATCAGTAATTCTTAATATTTTTTTGTAATTATGTGCTTCTACACCTTTTTCCATTTCATCCAAAATCACTTCTGGATCTTCGTTCCTAGGATTATCTGATGTTAAAATTGCTTTATCACTAAGATCTGTAGCAATTTTTGCCATAATTGGTCTTTTTGTTTTATCTCTATTTCCGCCGCAGCCCACAACTGTAATCAATTGCTCGTTTTTAGTACGGATGTCTTCAATTGTTTTTAGAACATTTTCTAAAGCATCTGGTGTGTGTGCATAATCGACAATTGCTGTGATTTTAGAATCGGTAACAATATATTGAAAACGACCTGAAACACTTTCTAAATCAGACAATAAGCGCAACGCTTCAAGACTATCCATACCCAATTCTACAGCTGTTCCATAAATGGCTAAAACATTGTAAGCATTAAAAGTTCCAATTAGTTTTACCCAAACTTCATTGTCATTTACTTTTAACAATAATCCTGATAATTGGCTTTCTAATATTGTTGCTTTAAAATCTGCATATGTTTTTAAAGCATAAGTAAATTTTCTTGCAACCGTATTTTGCAGCATTACAGTTCCATTTTTATCATCAATATTTGATAAAGCAAAAGCTGTTTTTGGCAGAGAATCAAAAAATGATTTTTTCACATCTCTGTATTCTGCAAAAGTTGGATGATAATCTAGGTGATCGTGTGAAAGATTCGTAAAAATTCCACCAACAAAATGCAATGCCTCTGTACGTTTTTGATGAATTCCGTGTGAGCTCACTTCCATAAAGCAGTGCGTTACTCCAGCTTCAATCATCTCATTTAAATAATGATTGATTGTAATTGAATCTGGTGTTGTATGCGTTGCAGGATATTCCGTATCATCCACCATGATTTTTACAGTTGATAATAAACCAACTTTAAAACCTGCTTTTTGAAACAACTGAAATAATAATGATGCAATGGTTGTTTTACCATTTGTTCCTGTTACTCCAACCAGTTTTAATTTTGCCGACGGATCTTCAAAATAATTCGCCGCCATAAAAGCTAAAGCTGTATTGGTATCTTTTACCTGAACATAAGTAATTCCTTTTTGAATTGTTTCAGGAAGCGTATCGCAAATAATAGCAACAGCTCCTAACTCGATAGCTTTATTGATATAATCGTGACCATCAGAAAGTGTTCCTCGTATTGCCACAAAAACATCATTTGCTTCAACTTTACGAGAATCAAATTCAATTTTATGAATAGCTGTTTCTGTTGAACCTATAACAGATTCAATCGCCGCTTTGTATAATATGTCTTTTAGTATTTTCACGATAATTCTAATACTATAATTGAGTTTTTACTAATGTTTTGTCCTGCTTGAATCGATTGATTCTTAACTTTTCCTACTCCTGTTACTTTCACTTTTAAACCTAAATTTTCAAGTAAAGCAATTGCATCCATTCCCGGCATTCCTTTTAAATCAGGAATTTGTTTCGATTTTTTATTTGATTCTACATCGTATTTATCGTAACTGCTTTCCTGCTTTGCGATTTTAGAATCAAGCTGTTTAATCTTATTTGTTGATGGTGCGTCTGTAAATATTTTTTGAGCGATTCTTTTAAAAACCGGCCCTGCAACGTCTGCTCCGTAATAATTATTTCTAGATGTATTGGGTTTATGAACCACTACAATACATGAATATTTAGGATGATCTGCTGGAAAATATCCAACGAAAGAGGACGCATAATACATAGCAGACTTACCTTCTTTTCCGCCATAATTTACCTGAGCGGTCCCTGTTTTTCCTGCCATCGAAAAATCCTTCGAATACAATTTAGAACCCGTTCCTTTTTTTACTACGTTTGCTAAAACTGCTTTCACTTTTTTTATGGTTTCAGGCGAACAAACTTTTGGATTTATTACTTCAACATCAAACTTTTTAATCGTTTTATTCCACTCTTTTATTTCCGACACAAATTGCGGTTTTACCATTACACCATTATTTGCAACGGCATTATACAAGGCTAAAGTCTGCATTGGCGTAACCGAAACATTATAACCAAAAGCCATCCACGGAAGCGAAATTCCTGACCAGTGTTTGTCTCCAGGCTGCGGAATATAAGGTCTTCCTTCTCCTTTAAAATGCAATCCTAATGTCTTATTTAATCCATAACTGTTAATATGGTTTACAAACTTAGACGGGTTATTTTTGTAATTCTCATAAACAGCCTGAACCATTACTGTATTTGAAGAAAGTTCAAATCCACGTGCCAATGTAATTTTCCCATATCCTCCTCTGTGCGAATCACGAACAGCACGGCCATAATATCTAATTTCACCACCATGACTGTCATAAACCTTACTTGTATCAGCTACTTTATCTTCTAAAATCGCCATTAAATCAACTAGTTTAAAAGTCGATCCTGGCTCCTGAGATTCTGCAATTGCGTAGTTTGTGGTTTCATAATACGATCCATCTTCAGCTCTTCCCAGGTTCGAAATTGCTTTTACATGTCCCGTTTCTGTTTCCATAACCACCACACAACCATGATCTGCTTCGTAGTCTTCTAATTGTTTTAATAAAGCGTGATGTGCAATATCCTGAATAAAAACGTCGATTGTCGAAATAACATCATAACCATCAATAGGATCAACTTCGTTCAAATCACGAATCGGTTTCCATTGCCCTTTTGCGATTTTTTGCTTTAATATTTTCCCGTCTTTTCCGTTTAAATAATTCTTAAAAGCCCACTCGATTCCTTTTCCTACTTCAACTCCAGTTGCCGGATCAATTCTGTCATATCCAATTGTTCTTTCAGCAATTTTTCCTATCGGATGCTTTCTAACCGTTTCTTGCTCAACGATAATCCCTCCTTTGAAAGCGCCTAAATTGAATAATGGAAAACCTTTTATTTTCACATATTCTGTATAACTTAGGTTTCTAGCAATCAAATAATAACGATTTTTATTTGCTCTGGCTTTTCGTAATTCTTTTTCAAAATAACTTCCAGATTTTCCTAAAACTGTTACAAGAGAATCTGACAATGCTTTTACATGTTTCTCAAAAGTTTCTGTTTTTGGAGCTTTAGCATCAAAACGAATCTCGTAATTCGGAATCGATGTCGCTAATAAACTTCCATCAGCAGAGTAAATATTTCCTTTGTTTGCCGGAATTACAAAATTTCTAACGGTACGCTGTTTTGCTAATTTTCGGTAGTAATCTCCTTCCACCCACTGAATATTGGTCAATTTAACAACAATAGCAATTGCCATCAAAAAGATGAAAACTGCTACGAGGTAAATTCTGTAGGATATATGTTTATCGTCTACTGCCATATTCTTTTAAAGAAACTTTTTTCTTCTTCTTTTTCAACTTCTATTTTCACTGGAGGAACTGTCGACGGAAAAATTTGCTTTTCGAGCATCTTATCCGATATTGTTGACTCCATTTTTAACTTCATCAATTCTGAACGTCGATCTACAAACTCTGATCTTAATTCTTTTACTTCGTTATTTAATTTTGCAATTTCAAAAACCTTTTGTTCATAACGCTGTGTATTTGCAATCATCAAAATTGCCAGCAGAATTATAAAAACAATGAATCGCCAATTCTTTACCGCATCATCATTTAGCAGAAATCTTGCTTTTAATATTCCAAATACTCCACTCTTCATTTTCTACCTATATATATTATATCTTTTCAGCAATCCTTAATTTCGCACTTCTTGCTCTATTATTGATCTTAATTTCGGCGTCGTCAGGAACAATCAGTTTTCCGATAGTTTTAAACGGCACTGAAAAATTCCCATAAAAATCACGTTCTGGTTCTCCTTCAAACATTCCGTTTTTAATGAATCTTTTTACCAGCCTGTCTTCTAATGAATGGTATGAGATTACTGAAAATCTTCCGCCTGGTTTCAAAATTTCTAAAGACTGCTCAATAAACTCTTTCAAAACATCCATTTCCTGATTTACCTCAATACGAATCGCTTGATAAATCTGAGCCAATATTTTATTCTTAACTCTTTCTGGTAAATATCTTGCTAGAACTTCTTTTAATTCATCGGTTGTCTTGATTGGGTAATCATGTCTCGCCTCAACAATCGTTCTTGCTAGAACTGGTGCGTTTTTCAACTCCCCATAATCAAAAAAAACACGACGTAAATCCTGTTCTTCATATTCGTTAACCACTCGATAAGCATTTAAATCATTTTTTTGACTCATCCGCATATCCAGCTCGGCATCAAATCTGGTTGAAAAACCTCTCTCTGGAACATCAAATTGATGTGATGAAACTCCTAAATCTGCCAAGATTCCATCTACTGCTTTAACACCATGAAAACGAAGAAATCTTTTTATAAATCTAAAGTTCTCATTAATCAAGGTAAATCTTTCGTCGGGCAATGCATTTGCAAGCGCATCCTCGTCCTGATCAAAAGCAAATAATTTCCCATTTGGCCCCAATCTTCTCAAAATTTCTTTTGAGTGACCGCCGCCGCCAAACGTTACATCTACATAAATGCCGTCCGGCTTAATATTTAAACCATCAACTGTTGGATGAAGTAAAACTGGATTATGATATTCCATTGTCGTCGTCATTAATATTTCCCATTACTTCTTCGGCTAAATCTGCAAAATCCATATCTTCGCCGCTTATTGATTTTTCGTATAAATCTTTATCCCAAATTTCCACAATATTAACCGCAGATGAAAAAACGACATCTTTAGAAATACCCGAAAACGTCACTAAATCTTTTGGCACCAACAATCTTCCTAATGCATCAATATCTACCACTTTAACTCCGGCAGTAAATCTGCGAATGAAATCATTATTCTTTTTTACAAAACGATTCAGCTTATTAATTTTTGCCATCATTAGATTCCATTCTTCCATCGGATACAATTCTAAACATTGCTGAAAAACGGAACGCTTCAAGACAAAACCGTCCTGAAGAGAAGAAGCCAATTGCTTTTTTAAAGGCGCAGGTATCATTAACCTCCCTTTAGCATCGACTTTACACTCATATGTTCCAACAATTGTATTCAAGAAAAACGTACTAATATGTTACACAGCAAAAATATAAAAAAAAATACCACATATTACCACTATATACCACTTTGTTAATAAGTTTAACCGCTTTACTACCACCTCAGCTAAACCATAAGCAATCAATACGTTAGACAAAAATCAGTTTCAAAATCTTTTTATTTAAGAATTACAAAAAATCTGCTTTATTTATCTTAAAAAAGTAAATATTCTGCAATTATTTTAACAACTCATTTTTTTACGAAACAAACACTAAAACCTGATTTATAACCACTTAGTAATTACAACGAAATAATCTAGTTAAAAAAGGGCAGCAAAAATTCATTTTTATTTATTTAACCCTATATTTGTCCCAAATGAAATTGGCATTAGATTAGATGGACAAAAACTACAAAAAAGAAGGCAAATACAGCTATTATGAAGCTGGAGAGGGGACTCCTATCGTTATTTTACACGGGTTAATGGGAGGCCTTAGTAACTTTGATGCTGTAGCGGAATATTTTCCAACGAAAGGATACAAAGTTGTAATCCCAGATTTGCCAATATACACGCAGAGTATTTTAAAAACAAACGTAAAAAGCTTTGCCAAATACGTAAAAGACTTTATTAATTTCAAGGGTTTTGACCAAGTTATTTTACTAGGAAATTCACTTGGAGGACATATTGCACTTTACCACACCAAACTATATCCTGAAAAAGTAGCCGGACTTGTAATTACAGGAAGCTCTGGACTTTACGAAAGCGCCATGGGCGACAGTTACCCTAAAAGAGGAGACTACGAATACATCAAAAAGAAAGCTGAAGATGTATTTTATGACCCAAAAATTGCGACACCAGAATTAATAGATGAAGTTTACGCAACTGTTAATGACCGCATAAAATTAATAAAAACATTAACGATTGCCAAGAGTGCAATTCGCCATAATATGGCCAAAGATTTACCTAAAATGACAGTTGAAACCTGTATTATCTGGGGTAAAAATGATGCTGTAACACCACCTAATGTTGCTGAAGAATTTGACAACTTATTGCCTAATTCAACTTTGTATTGGATAGACAAATGCGGACACGCTGCTATGATGGAACACCCTCAGGAATTCAACAAAATTCTTGAAGAATGGCTTGTTGCAAAGAATTTATAGCATCTAACTTTCGAATTTAAGAAGGTTTTAAAACAAAAAACATGAAAATTAATACCGCCGAATTTATTATCAGTAATTCTGATGCTTCAAAATGCCCGGCCGAATTTCTGCCGGAATACGCTTTTATAGGCCGATCAAACGTTGGTAAATCCTCTTTGATCAACATGATTACCAATCACAAAAATTTAGCAAAAACATCTGGAAGACCAGGAAAAACACAATTAATAAATCACTTTAAGATCAACAATAATTGGTTTTTAGTCGATTTACCTGGATACGGATATGCTAAGGTTTCTAAAAAAACAAAATCTGTTTTTCAACAATTTATTACCGACTACTTTGAAAACAGAGAGCAATTAGTCTGCGCTTTTGTTTTGATTGACATTCGCCATGAAGCTCAAAAAATCGACATTGAGTTTATGTCGTATATGGGTGAAAGCGAAATACCATTTTGTATTATTTTTACCAAAGCCGATAAAATCAGTAAAGTAAAAATAGACTCTCATGTTGCGGCATACAAAAAACAAATGTACGCCAACAACTGGGCCGAAATGCCGCATTACTTTGTAACCTCATCTACAGAATCGATCGGAAAAGAAGAGCTTTTAACTTACATCGACGAAGTAAATCAGGAAGTTTTTAAAAACAATAACCAATTTTAAATTCCAAATTTTAATCCTTCGACTTCGCTCAGGAGAACAAAAGATTTACATATAAAAAATTCCAAATTCCAAGTTTTACAATTGGAATTTGGAATTTTTATTTTAAAGAAAAATCTGAAAAAACATTTTTTAGATTATATTTGAAGTAAATCAAATATAATCCATGAGTAATTTTCGATCGGTTAATTTCACGCTTTGTTTTATTTCTTTTTTTATTTTATTCTCTTGCCAATCATCCCATTATATGTTTACCACTGGACAAAGAACCGGAGTTGATTTCTCTTCCGGAAAATGGCTTTTAAACGAATTAGATTGTCCAAAAAATGCTAAAGATAAGCTAACCGAAGAATCTTTAGAATTCTTCAAAAAAAACTTAGGCGACCGGATTTTTTATATTCATGACGTTAAGGGATTGCTCGTAACCAGAAAAATTAATTTAAATCCTAATAGTATAAAACTAAAAGAACTAAAAGACGGAACTGGTTTTGATTTCTTTATCAATATTTCCACTAAAAAAGACAGAAGTGACTTATCTTCGGTAGAACTTTATCAGGACGAATACTCCACGCAAAGAAATGAAGCTTCGGTGACTTTAGAGATATATGATTTAAATTTAAAACAAATTATTTACTCCCAAAAAGTAGTAGGCATTACCAATAAAGGAAATACAAAATCGATGTGGGAAACTGAAAAGTCAGACAAACTTATAGACAACATAACACTTTATAAAAATTCAGACAACTTAATGACTGGAGCATTAAAACGAATTTTTAAAGATTTAGAAAAAAGATCTGTGAAATAAAATTCCAATAAAAAAATCCCAAACTCCAATTGTAATTTTGGAATTTGGGATTTGGATTTTAAAAAATTGAAAATTATTTCGTTAGTTCCAATTTTTCCGCAAAATAGTCACAGAAATCTTTCATTGTGTCCGACATTTTTTCATCATCTGTTGCACGCTTAAAAGTATCTGCCATTGCAACTAATGTTTGATGAAAGAAAATTTTCATTTCGTCTACAGGCATATCTTTTGTCCATAAATCGATACGCATAGTTTCTTTGGCTTTACTATCCCAAATAGATAACATTATCGCTTTTGCTTCTTCAGCCTTAACACCGCCGTCTTGCGCACTCCACGTTAATTTTTCTGGAACACGGTTTTCATCTAATTCTATATTGAATTTAATCTCTGAGTTTATTGTATTTGACATTATTTCTTAGGTTTATATTTTGACTTTTCAAAAATTTCTTTTGCATTCACTTTTAATAATTCCGACAGCTGTACATTATTGTTCTTCATATAAGAACGAACGATCTGCCAGCCAATCCACGCACCCACTCTTCCAGGAGAATCGTTATCAATCTCTAAATAAAATTTTGAAAACGGAGCCGGCGCAATAAATCGTGTTGTTAATTTAGGATCTGTACTGTACAACATTTCTTTTTCTAAAAAATAACGCCACATATAGGCTTCATTTTCTTCGCACCATTTAATCTGCTCTGGCGAATAGCCAATTTTTTCAGCATCTGTATATTCTGGCAGCAATAAATCTTTTGCGTACAATTGTTTCCCTTCAAAAATCATTTGAGAAACTAAATTTTTATCTGGATACGCAGGAATGTTTCTATAAGCAAAGCTCGAAACAACATCTGGCATAATTTGTTTTTCCTCAAAATTGTATTTTAAATAATTTGGAAATTCATAGAATTTATGCTCTTTTCCTAAATACAATTCTAACGCAACAATAACCAAACTATCTGCATAAATTGCTTTTGCATTATAGTCCATTTCTCCAATAACAGTAATTACTTTTGGCGTTTTTGTTTTAGGAAAATAATATTTCACATGTTGAAAAAGTGAATTAAATTCGTGACGAACCGGCTCAAAATTGGCGTATTTTTTTTGCACTTCTTCATAAACTTCACGCCAAATTGGTTCCTGCATTTTTTTTAACCAAACTGAATCGTCATTACCAGCTGGAAAAAAGAAAGGATACTGTTTTTTTACTTTTTCCAGATCTTCTGGTTTAGTTTCAAAAAACGCCTTATCAAAACGTTCTACTTTAATATCAATTGGAATTTCTTCGACTTCTTTTTCAACCTTTGTTTTCTGGCTGCAAGACAAAAAAAACACGCACAGAACCACTGCAAAGCGATATATTTTCATTTTATTTTAATTAGATTTGTGTTGCATAAATTTAAATAATCGCTTACTCAAAAATATTTGTGCAAATATACATCCCTGTATTTTAAAACTTAAACTATTATGGCTAAAAAAAGCACTATTCAAACAGAAAAAGTAAACAAACATATTGTAGAATGGTTAAAAAATTATGCTGAGAATGCAAAAGTAAATGGTTTTGTTATTGGAATTTCGGGCGGAGTCGACTCTGCTGTTACTTCTACATTGTGCGCACAGACCGGCTTGCAAGTTTTATGTGTCGAAATGCCAATTCATCAAGCTGAAAGCCAAGTTTCTAGAGGGAGAGAACATATTACACAATTAAAAAAACGTTTTGCAAATGTTTCGAGTGTAGAAACTGATTTGACAGCTGTTTTTGAAGCTTTTAAAGCTGCAGTACCAGAAACAGATGATCAGGCAAAAGTAAATTTATCATTTGCCAATACACGTGCCCGTTTACGAATGACTTCTTTATATTATTTAGCCGGAATTCATGGATTACTGGTTGCAGGAACTGGAAACAAAGTAGAAGATTTTGGCGTAGGATTTTACACAAAATATGGTGACGGAGGTGTCGATTTAAGTCCAATTGCCGACTTAATGAAATCGGATGTATATGCTTTGGGAGAATTTTTAACAATTCCTAAATCTATTTTAACTGCAGCGCCAACAGATGGTCTTTTTGGAGATAATAGAACCGACGAAGATCAATTAGGAGCCAGTTATGACGAACTTGAATGGGCAATGTTAGCCGCGGAGTCAGGAAATACGGCAGATGACTTTACCGGGAGAGAAAAATCTGTCTTTGAAATTTATAAAAGATTAAACACCAGCAACAAGCACAAAATGGATGCAATACCCGTTTGTTTGATACCAAAAACGTTAAAATAAAACTTTTAACATTCATCTGCAATTAATTACAGAATTTATTTATTAATTTTACAGTTCCAAAAACATGAACAATTCTAAAAAAGGTAAAAATTATGATTAAAGTATGTCTTGCAGACAATCATCCTGTGACTCACTTTGGCGTTAAGTCTTATTTTAAAGACCACGATCAAATTTCAATTGTTGCCAATGTAGGCAATTTTTCAATGGTTAGAGATATCCTTCAGACGAAGGAAATTGACATTTTAATTCTAGATTTAGAGTTAGAAGGTCTTTCTAGCATCTTCGAAGTGAAATCAATCTTGAAAAATTTCCCAAAAAACAAAAATTGTAATTTTCAGTGACTTAGCTGAGCAAATGTATGCTCCAAATGCTATTAAAGCTGGAGTATCTGGGTATGTACACAAAACAGAAAAACTTGAAACTTTAGGTCTTTCTATTATTAAAGTACACGAAGGAAAAATTATTATCAACGAAACTGTACGTAAAAACATGGCACTTATTGCTAAACAAAGCAAAAGCGAGCGTTTGTACAGAAAACTTTCTAATCGTGAAATCGAGGTTTTACGTTATTTAAGTGATGGTAAGAAAAACAATGAAATCTCTAAAATCTTAAATCTGAACGAAAAAACGATCAGTACTTACAAATTAAGATTATTGACAAAATTGAATGTTACTAATTTAGTTGACTTAGTAAACAAAGCTAAGACTTTAGAAATTATTTAATTTACAGGCATCTGATTTTGCTTTGGTAAAATCATAAACCTAAAAAAAAGCTCTATAGTGTTTAACATTATAGAGCTTTTTGATTTTTATTGATGATAAGGAACTACTACTCTTCCTAATTTTCGAGAAAAATTATTTAATAATTTAGAATAATCTATAACCATAGACAACAATTCTGAATTATCGTCTTGCGGATCTGTCAGGAGCGAGTTTTTTAAATCATGAATGATTTTTGAAACCAAATACCATCGCAAAGAAAATATCGTATCAGAAACATTTTGCTCAATAGTTTCATTTTTATGCTTTGGAAAAATATTCTGTCCTTCCCAGTTATGAACGGTCAATCTTTCGTCTTCCATTAAAATATTAGTTACTTCCTGCGCAAATTCCGGTTGCAAGTGCATCAAATATTTATCTAAACTAAAAGTCTCATTTTGATTGTAAAAATCAATTAACCCCGCAAAAATATTTTGAAACAATACATTTGAAAGTTCTACCTCATCTTCCTGCAGACTTAAATAGATTTTTTCATATACTTTGTATTTTCGCTTTTCACTGACTTCTTTTACAACACCTTCTTCATCAGCTTTCAAAAATACATCTTCAAAATCCTCTAGAACACTTCCGTAAAGCAGTAATATTTCAATAATTTTTCTTTCAAAACCGTATAAAATATCTACTTTCTCTGCTTGCTCTTGGGGATAACTTGGTTCACCTGGATAATAATCATCTGGCGGTCCTGTTCTCGGATCTTCTGGATCTCCCCCTGAAAAACCTGTATTTTTTGGAGGCTGGTTTCTAAAAACTTCAAAAGGTTTTTGTTCCTGTTTTTGCTTTTTAGCTACTTCTGCCAAATCTTTTTGGATCAACTGTGCCAAAGTACTCACCAAAACCTGCTCAGAAATCTCCATAATTCGGGCGCATTCCTGAATATAAACTTCACGCTGAATACGATCTGGTATTTTAGAAATACTGGTTACCATATCCCGAATCAGATCGGCTTTTTTAATTGGATCGTTCTTAGCTTCATTCATCAAGATCGAAGCTTTAAACTGTATAAAGTCTTTACTATTGTTTTCTAAATAGGCAACTAAATCGTCATGCGAATTTTTTCGTGCAAAACTATCTGGATCTTCTCCATCAGGAAAAGAACAAACTCTTACATTCATCCCTTCTTCCAGAATCAAATCGATTCCTCGAATAGAGGCACGCAAACCTGCAGCATCACCATCAAAAAGCACTGTAATATTTCGAGTCAGACGATTAATCAATCGAATCTGGTCTGGCGTTAAAGCAGTTCCAGACGAAGCCACAACATTTTCAATTCCGGCCTGACTAAATTGGATGACATCGGTATAACCTTCAACTAAATAACAGTTATTTTGTTTCGCTATAGATTGTTTGGCATGATAAATTCCGTAAAGTACTTTACTTTTGTGGTAAATATCACTTTCTGGTGAATTTAGATATTTTGCTGCTTTTTTATCATTGGTCAAAATACGCCCTCCAAAACCTAAAACTCGACCCGACATACTTTGAATTGGAAACATTACACGCCCTTTGAATCGATCAAAAGGACGATCTTCTCTTGCAATGGTTAAACCTGTGCTTTCTAAGAATTCCAATTTATATCCTTTTCCTAATGCTTCTTTAGTCAAAGCATCCCAAGTTTCTGGAGAATATCCTAAATCGAATTTTTTAATGGTTTCATTGGTAAAACCTCGTTCTTTAAAATAGGAAAGCCCTATCGCTTTTCCTTCTTCAGAATTTACTAAAACATCTTGAAAATACTTAGCCGCAAATTCAGAAACCAAATACATACTCTCACGAACATCTGTCATCGCTTTTTCAGCATCTGTTTGTTCGGTTTCTTCGATCTCAATATTATATTTTCTGGCTAAATACCGAATGGCTTCTGGATAAGTAAACTGAGAATGTTCCATTAGGAATTTTACAGAATTCCCTCCTTTTCCTGTACTGAAATCTTTCCAAATTCCTTTTGCAGGCGACACCATAAACGATGGAGAACGCTCATCTGAGAAAGGACTCAGACCTTTGAAATTACTTCCTGCACGTTTTAAATTGACAAAATCACCAATAACCTCCTCAACACGAGCAGTTTCAAAAACAGTATCTATTGTATTTTGTGAAATCAAAACTTAAATTATTTTTAAAAATGAGAGCTTGTAAAAGTACATAAATCCTACTTGAATTTTTAGAATTTTCGAGCAAAAAAAAAGCGCTTCTTTCGAAACGCTTTTCTTCTCAACTAAACTCAATTTTATACTAATTAAAATCAAAACGAATACCTAACGAAACATTATTTTCGTCAACTGTATTATTTTTAAACAAAGGATTCAAATCGTATTTTAAGTACAAACTTATTTCCTTGTAACCTACGTAAGAACTCAGTCCGTAAATAAAATTGTTTACATTATAATCTCCTTTTGTTTTTTGTGTTGTTTTATAGTCGTTGTCTTCAAATTTTAAAATCTGTTTCGATTTTACATTGATTCCAGCATATCCGCCAAATCCTGCGCGAAAACCTTTATGGGTTCTATAATAGGTTTTCCCACCTGAATGACCATCTTTTGAAAAATCGAATTCTAAATGAACTGGAGCTACTAAATACACATTTCTAAAACGAGATTCTTTTAAATTTATCGGGTTTGTAACTAAATTTGTTTGATCGCCATTTACGACAAAACTGCGATTATCTGACGGACGAAGGTTGTTATACATTAACGAAAGCCCGTACTTTGCATGCAATAAATTATTGTCTTTTAATATTCTCGAATTAAACGTAAGTCCCCATTCGTAAAAATGAGACCCAATAAAATCGTAATTTGAATCTTGAAGCTTACCATCTACCATTGTACTATTTAAACCAGCAGCAAATACAAATTGCGAAGTGGTTCTTTTTTCGCCTCGAATTGAATCTTTGGTTTTTTTATTATTCCAGTCATTCTTATTCCAGTAAATAACAATCTTGCCTTTCTTTGTTGAATCCTGTTCTTTCAGTTTCCCGTCTACTTTTTGCTGAACCAAGTCATTGAGTTCATTTTGCGCCAAAGTCACTTTTTCTTCAATAATTACGGCTCTGGCTTCTGCCAATTCTTTTTTGCGTTTGTCTGCCTGCTCTTGTGTAATTTTCCCTTCAGACAATTGCACATTTACAGCTTCAACTTCCTCTTTCAGTTTTTCTTTTTCTTCTTTGGTAACTTTTTCTATTTGATTTGCAATTTTCTTTGCTTTTGATTCGAAAGTTTCCTGACCAAAAACTTTACTGACAAATAAGAAAATTAGAACTACTAGATAAATGGTAAAATTTTTCATGATTGATTTTTTAATTTGATTGTTGATTGTTGATTGATGACGATTCTTTAATTCTGGAATATTAATTGTTAATGGTAAATTCTTTATTCTTTTTGATTTCGGTTTGCCAAAGCCACTTTAACCGATTGATAATTTTTATTGACTTTTGTCACTACCTTTTCTCTAAAGGAAAGCTCCAATTCGCCATCGACCTGATTAAGCAAATCAGCAGCATTTACTTTTACTTTTGATTTTGGCTTAGCCGAATTTTCTGCTATAATTGTTTTTTCTGCCGAATCTAATAATTGATCTACGCTCTCTTTTTTTGTAGTATCAGCAATTGCAGTTTGATTTGTTTTTGATTGTTTTTCTTGATTGTTTTTGATGATGATTGAAGACTCCGCTACTTGATTTGATTTATTTTTATTTGATTTTTGACCCGAAACTTCTAAATATTTATCTTTTAGTATTTCTTTTTTCTCAACAGATTCTTTTTCTGAAACTACAACTTCCTGCTTTACTGAATCTATGGCATTTAAAACTGGTTGAACAATTGTATCTTTCTCAACATTCTCTTCTATTACAACATTATTTTTTGGAGTTTCGACTAAAGCTTCCTTTTGATTAAAAAAGAAAGTTCCAACTAATAAAAACCCGACGATACTTGCAGCTATGAAAACCCATTTTCTTTTTGAATCTTTTTTTGAGCGAGGTAAAACTGTTATTTTCTCTTCTTCAGCGACACTCAGCATTGCATCCAATCGATCCCAAGCTTTATTACTTGGCTCAATTTTGCGTTGATTTAGTTTGTCACGGAAATCCTTTTCAAAATTATTCGGTGCCATTATCTTGTTTTTTTAAAATAGTAATTTGTGTTTGCAGCATTTTTCTAGCGTGCGATAACTGCGATTTTGATGTTCCTTCATTAATTCCTAACATCTTGGCAATTTCATTGTGTTTATAACCTTCAATAGCATATAAATTGAAAACCATTTTATAGCCATCGGGCAAAGCATCAATTAAAAACTGAATCTGATCTACGGTAAATTGACTGTCGAGTGCATTGAAACTTTCTTCAACAAAAAACTCATCTTCGGCAAATTTCACTTTTTTCTGAACTCTTAAATACGAAATGCATTCGTTAACCATAATTCTGCGAATCCAGCCTTCAAAACTTCCTTTATTTTCAAACTTGTTTAAATTGGTAAACACTTTCATAAAGGCCGTTATCATTACATCTTCTGCAAGCTGAATATCTTTTATATATTGACGGCAGACACTCAGCATTTTTGAAGAAAACCTGCTGTAAATCTGTTGTTGTGCCTGCCGATTATTTTCGACTGCCAACTTTATGATTTCGTTTTCTTCTTGATGTAACGGAATAATTTTCATTAATAAGCTTTCGGTTTTTGGTTTTAGAAACAGTCTTCTATTAGCATAGACGATTGTCGATTTGAAATGGTTGCATGAGACATAAAAAAAATCAATAAAAAAAATTAAAAACTCCAATACACACAAAAAAAACAACTGATTTACAACAAAGTAAACCAATTATCTAATTAACAAATTTTCTAATTTTCTAATTATTTTTTTCTTTCAATAACGTAGTTTACCATTAAAGTAAGCGCTGCTTTGAAATCAGAATCAGGGTAATTCTCTAAAAGTGAAAGTGCTTCTTGCTGAAATTGCACCATTTTATTTTCGGCATAAGCCAAACCATTATTATTTTTTACAAAGGCAATAACTTCTTTTACGCGTTTTTTGTCTTTGTTGTGGTTTTTGATGGAGTTTATCAGCCACTTTTTTTCTTGCGGAGTACAAGTATTTAAAACATGAATTAAAGGCAAAGTCATTTTTTGTTCTTTAATATCAATTCCTGTTGGTTTACCAATTGCTTCTTCACTGTAATCAAACAAGTCGTCTTTGATTTGAAAAGCCATTCCGATAAGCTCACCAAATTTTCGCATATTCTCAACCTGAATATCATCTTCAATTACTGATTTTGCGCCAAGCGCACAACAAGCTGCTATAAGTGTTGCAGTCTTTTTTCGGATGATTTCATAATAAACATCTTCAGTAATATCAAGTCTTCGGGCTTTTTCTATTTGCAGTAATTCACCTTCGCTCATTTCGCGAACGGCAACAGAAATAATTCGAAGTAAATCAAAATCTCCGTTATCAATAGAAAGCAGCAACCCTTTTGAAAGTAAATAATCTCCAACCAGAACAGCAATTTTGTTTTTCCAAAGTGCATTGATCGAGAAAAATCCGCGACGGCGATTACTATCGTCTACAACGTCATCATGAACCAAAGTTGCCGTATGAATTAATTCAATTACCGAAGCTCCTCTATACGTTCTCTCGTTTACAATACCTCCAGAGACCATTTTTGCGGTTAAAAACACAAACATTGGACGCATTTGCTTACCTTTACGGTTTACAATGTAATAGGTAATTCTGTTCAGTAACGCCACCTTTGAAGTCATCGATTCATGAAACTTTTTTTCAAAAAGTTCCATTTCGTTAAAAATGGGCAGTTTTATTTGTGAGGTAATATTCATTTCGATTCCAAATATACTATTTTAAATAAAAAAACGTTGTGTATTTTATGTTAGTATATCAACATTTTTCTCTACCCGCCTAAAAAAAACACCAAAAACACATTCTAGTTAAAGCCTAATTTGTATTCATTAATTAAAATCAAGAAAACTATTTATTATGAAAACAAAATTTTTATTTATTGGAACATTAGTCGCTTTATCTTTTTTTATCAGCTGTAATTCTGATGAAAAAACAAATGACGGATCATCTGACGCAATTACAAATACTGAAATAGTTACAAATTCTAAAATTGATGCCTCGATTGAAGATGTAACTGCTATTGCCGAAGATCAATTTACTGCACAGCAAAATCTAACTGCAAAACCAAGCGGACCGGTAAAAAATTTCCTTCCGAGCTGTGCTACTATTACAACGGCATTAACTAATAACACCTGGACAATTACTGTTGATTTTGGTGTAGAAGGCTGTACTCTGGAAAACGGAAATACGGTGAAAGGAAAAATGGTTATTTCTTTCTCCAATGATTTTTCAGCGTCAACTCAAACCATTAGTTATACTTTTGATGGATTTTATCACAATGGCAAAAAACTTCAAGGAAGCAAAAGCATAGTTCGATCTGTAAAATCAACAGATTTACTTGCCGAAGCACATCCGGTTTCAACAGCTGCAATAGATATGACTATTACTTTTGATGATGGAAGTGTTTACACCAGAAAAGGCACTTTAATTAAAGAAATGACTGCTGGTTATAAAACTTGGTCTGATTGGGAAGATAATGTTTATGTAGTAACTGGAAGCGGTACAACTACTTTCCCAAATGGAGATACTTTTTCGGCAGAAATTACAACCCCTCTAGAATTTAAAGCTTCATGCAAAACCCCATTCCCTGTAAAAGGTATTGTATCAATAACTAAAAATGATGCAAAAGCAATTATTGATTATGGCAACGGAGACTGTGATACACTTGCTAAAGTAACAAAAGATGGAGTAACGGAAGAAATCGATTTGAAAAAATAAGAATCCTTTTTGCCCAGAAAAAAAAGCATTAAAACAAAGAACTATTTTAGTTTTTAATTTAGTCTTTTTTATTTATTTTTAAGTTATAAATTAC
>NZ_NRQV01000021.1:0-73465 GCF_004119505.1 Flavobacterium sp. YO64
TTTTTTTTGCTCATAATTTAAGGTTTTGTGAAGAGGCTATTTTGTTGGTTTTTAGTATTTTGCTTTTATGTTTTTTGAAATTGTAAGAATAAAATTAATACTTTAGTTGAAAATTTAAGATTGCCTATGAGGAAAATTATACTTCTATGTATTGTGTTATTCGGTACTAGTATTTCTGCACAAAACGAGGAACATTCAATAATTATAAAAGATATAGAAACGCAGTTACCTATTGAAAATGCAACGATTGTTGTTTTGAAAACCAAACAGATTTTGTTAACTAATAAAGATGGTAAAGCTGTTTTTATATTAAATGGAGGATCTAATATACAGGTTTCTGAAACTAATTATGAGAGTTTAACTATTCGGTGGGCTTCCTTAAAAGAAAGTAATTTTGTAGTTTATCTAAGCAGTAAGAATAATAAACTAGATGAAGTTGTTTTGTCTAAACAATCACCTCAAAAAGTACTTCAAAGAATAGTTTCTAATTCTGTACATATGCTGGCCGCATCTTATAGGCTGAAAGTATATGTAAGAGAGTTTTTTATGCTCGATAATCAGTATTCTTATTATAATGACGGGCTTGTTAATTTTCAATTCGTTGGAAATCAAAAAAAAGCAGAAACAACACTTTTGGTAGAACAAAACAGATCTTACGGGATATTAGATACAGATGTAAGTGCAGATTTAAAAGGTTATAATTTGAATAATATCATGGAAAATTATTCGAACTTGAAATATTTTGAACCGCTTTTAAGTTCAAAAGCAAAAATGGAATACGATTTTATTATAAAAGGTCATTCCAAAAATAAAGATTACTATGTAATGACAGTTACACCTTTGGAGAAAGCAAAAGAAGCAATCGATAGTTTTGAAATTATTTACGATCCAGAAAAGAAACTTATTCTAGAGTTTACAATTGATGCAGCTCCGAAAAATATTGACAAATTAGAAGAAAAGACGACTATAAATTCAAAGAATATTACAAGATCATTTGTAAAAGTAGATTATAGGTTTGATGGCAAGAATTATTATTTGTTGAGCTCAAACGAAGAAATAGCTTATAATCTTATTTTAAAAGATGCAGTTAAAAATATTCAAGTGCGTAATAGCTTTACAACAACAAGTTTTAATAAACAAAACTTTACTTATAAGGAAAGTGACGTTTTTAAAGAGAAATCGCTTTTTAATAAGAAGAATAAAATCCTAACCAATTACTGGGATATTTCAGGATTAACTGCAACAGATGAAGAAAAGGCAATTGTGAGTTCCTTAGAGTTTAAAATGTAGTTTTGATTAAAATGACAAAAAAGTCCTGAAGTTCATTCAGGATTTTTTTGTGTAAAATTTTTATTTAGAAGCATGATTTATCGAGTTTTGAAAAAAATTAAGCAGCTGAATAAAAGTAATTTTATTAATAAACATTTTTACTTCGCTTAAGAGCTATTAAATCTTATATTTGCAAAATTTTAAAGTCCAAAAATATCAATTTGGCATAAAGAGAAAGAAAAACTTAAAATTATAATCCATTAAGTAATACCGCTTAGTGGCTTGACTCTAGAAATTTGGAGTCTACTAAAAATAAATAGAAACAACAGATGAAAGCAGGAATTGTAGGATTACCAAATGTTGGAAAATCAACATTATTTAATTGTTTATCTAATGCAAAAGCGCAAAGTGCTAACTTTCCGTTTTGTACAATCGAACCTAATATTGGTGTTGTAAACGTTCCAGATCCAAGAATCAATAAATTGGAAGAATTGGTAAAGCCAGAACGTGTACAAATGGCAACGGTAGATATCGTAGATATTGCAGGTTTGGTAAAAGGTGCAAGTAAAGGTGAAGGTCTTGGAAATCAGTTTTTAGGAAACATTAGAGAGTGTAATGCAATTATTCACGTTTTGCGTTGTTTTGATAATGATAATATTGTACACGTTGACGGAAATGTAAACCCAATTCGTGACAAAGAAACTATCGATATCGAGTTACAGTTAAAAGACTTAGAAACGATCGAAAAACGTTTAGAGAAAGTAAAACGTGCAGCAAAAACTGGAAACAAAGAAGCTCAAACTGAAGAAGCTTTGTTGAACAGAATTAGAGAAGCTCTTTTGCAAGCAAAATCTGCAAGAACAATTATTCCTCAAAACAATGATGAAGAAGTTCTTATGGAAGCTTTTCAATTAATTACAGCAAAACCAGTTTTATACGTTTGTAATGTTGACGAAAGTTCAGCAGTAAACGGAAACAAATATGTTGATCAAGTTCGCGAATTAGTAAAAGATGAAGAAGCTGAGGTTATTATTCTTTCAGTAGGAGCAGAAGCTGATATTACAGAATTAGAAAGTTACGAAGAGCGTCAGGTTTTCCTAGAAGATATGGGATTAACGGAGCCGGGAGCATCGGTTTTAATTCGTGCAGCTTACAAATTATTAAAGCAACAAACTTATTTTACAGCTGGTGTAAAAGAAGTTCGTGCTTGGACAATCAATATTGGAGCTACAGCACCACAAGCTGCTGGAGTTATCCACACTGATTTTGAAAAAGGGTTCATCCGTGCAGAAGTGATTTCATACGAAGATTACGTTCAATACGGTTCTGAAGCAAAAGCAAAAGAAGCTGGAAAATTTAAAGTTGAAGGAAAAGAATATGTTGTAAAAGATGGAGATGTAATGCACTTCCGTTTTAACGTTTAGTCTTTTTTTTAGAGAATAGAATAAAGAAGAAAGAGAATAGATTAAAACTGCTGGAGAGATTCAGCAGTTTTTTTGTGTCTAAAAGTTAATATTCACAAAGTATGTCATTTCGACGAAGGAGAAATCTTCGCAAGTAGCTCCGCAACGAAAATCGCCAATCTTTGTCGAGTTTCTAGGGGAGATTTCTCCTTCGTCGAAATGACAAACTGTACTTTTGCGTTGTAGTTTTTTTTAAAAAAATCCGTTCAAATCCGCGCTTTCGCGAAAGCGAATCAGTAAAATCCGTGTGCCATTTCGCAAACGAATTAGCAACTTGAAAAAATTTGGCTCAAAAATTGGTTAGAGAAAAATTAACCAATTACTAATCTAAAACCAACCAATCAAAATGCTAAAAAAAACTTTCAAATTTCTAGGCTGGACACTTTTCGGAATTTTTACTTTTCTGGCTTTGTACATTTCATCAGTTTTAATTATTTCGAAAATCACAGTGAATTCAGATATTGCAAAAATCGAAGAAGAAAATGCGATTCCGATTTATATTCTTTCAAACGGCGTTCATACCGATATTGTCGTTCCAATAAAAAATGAAATCAAAGATTGGCGAAATGAAATTCAATTCAATCAAACCAAATCAAAAGATTCGATAATGAATTTTATCGCTTTTGGCTGGGGAGACAAAGGTTTTTATCTCGACACACCAGAATGGTCTGACTTAAAAGCAAGCACAGCATTGAAGGCTGTGTTTGGAGTGAGTTCATCTGCAGTGCATACTACATTTTATAAGCAATTACAAGAAGGAGAAGACTGCAAACGTATTTTGATTTCGAAAGAGAATTATCAAAACTTAGTTACTTATATTTCTGACAGTTTCAATAATTCAACAAAGCCAGAATGGATTGCAGGTCACAGCTACGGAAAAAGAGATGCCTTTTATGAAGCAAAAGGAAGTTACAGTCTTTTTTATACCTGTAATACTTGGGCAAACTGCGCTTTGAAAGCCGCAAATCAAAAAGCTAGTTTATGGACAGTTTATGATAAGGGGATTTTTTGTCATTATAAATAGTTGAGTTATGAGAAAAGCAATCTTATTGATCGTTGTAATAATTGTATTAGGATCTTGTAAAAAAGCTAGAATGCGTCCCTGTCCTGACTGTTTCTTTTTCTATTTTGAAAATCCTCAACCAGATAATGATGTTGAGTTAGATAGATTTCCTCATAAATTTAGAGGAATATACAAAAATGAAGATTCGACTTTTTTAAAAATTGATGAAGATCGCATTATAGCAACGTATTTTGCAAAATATAAAATACATAAAAGCGAAATAGATTCTATGAAATCTGATTATTTAATTTTTAAAAATAAAATAATCAGAAAAGATTCTAAACAAAGCATATATATGAGTCCAAAAGGAGATTCGTTAGAATTGACAGAGGTATATTTAGATACTATTTTTCGATTTTCATATAATCAAAAAGTAAAACGGATTAATGGGCAATTGATATTAAGTACTCGGGATTCTGTTTTTTGGGATATTGAGTTTCTTTCTTTAGAGAAAAATAGACTTACATTTAAAAATATTTATTTGCCAAGTGATTTAAATAAACTGGATTCTGTTACCGCTATAAAGGCTAAAGTAATTGATTCAATGTCATATTTAATAAAACCAACAAGAAAGGAATTTAAAAGTATTTTGAAAATTAAAAATCTAGGTTACGATCAGGAATATAAAAAAGTTTCAAACTGAGATATGGAAAAAATATAAAATTCTATCACAATACAAGAATTGATTTTTTTTTATAAATGCTTAAATTTGAGAGAATCTCAAAGAATATGTAGATGAAAAATCAAAATGTATTTTCAAAATCCTGGTATTTATTAAAAACAACATTTTTAGAATTTAATGATGATAATGCAATAAAGTTAAGCGCAGCATTATCGTATTATACCATTTTTGCATTACCACCTTTATTGATAATTATAATTACTATTTGCGGCGTTTTTTTTGGAGAAGAAGCAGTTACAGGGCAATTGTATGGTCAAATCAATAGATTGGTTGGGAATAATGCTGCAGTACAAATTCAAGAAGCAATTAAAAATGTTCAATTATCAGACAGTAACTTATTTGTAACGATTTTTGGGGTTATAATGCTCTTAATTGGGGCTTCGGGAGTTTTTGCTGAAATTCAGAGTTCGATAAATTACATTTGGGGATTACGAGCAAAACCCAATAAAGGTTTGAAAAAATTTATTCAAAACAGAATAATGTCATTTTCAATGATTGTAACTGTTGGATTCTTAATGCTTGTCAGTTTAATGCTCAATGCGACACTTGATGTTTTAAATGCGCGATTAAAGCTTTATTTGCCAGATACTACTGTTTACTTGTTTTATATTATAAATTTAGTAATTGTTTTAGCAAGTATTACATTGCTTTTTGCAATTATATTCCGAACTTTACCTGACGGAGTTATCAAATGGAAAGATGCTTTTATTGGCGCTTCCTGCACCGCAATTTTATTTATGATAGGTAAATTTGCGATCGGGCTTTATTTAGGGAATTCGACAATTGCCAGTGTATATGGTGCAGCTGGTTCCGTAATTATAATATTAGTCTGGGTGTATTATTCCGCCATTATTTTATATTTTGGAGCGGAATTCACTAAGGTTTATGCGAAAACTTTTGGAGGAAGTATTTCACCAAATGAATACTCTGTAGAAATACAAAAAGAGATTTTTGAAATTGAGAATAACTAAAAAAACCACTAGATATTACCAAGACTTAAATAAAAAAAACAGTTTTAATCTTTTATCTCGACCAGCTGTCGGGAATGACAAAAAAATACCACAATATGAAAATAATAGCCTTTGGAGGAAGTAACAGTACACAGTCGATCAATAAACACTTAGCAACTTACGCGGCAAGTTTATTTGAAAATGCTGATGTAGAAGTTTTAGATTTAAATGATTTTGCAATGCCTTTGTTTAGCGTTGATTTAGAGAAACATGTTGGCCAGCATGAACTTGCAAAAGCTTTTTTAGCTAAAATAGAAAGCGCTGATCTTTTGGTGGTTTCTTTGGCAGAGAATAATGGTAATTATTCATCAGCATTTAAAAATCTTTTTGATTGGTGTTCAAGGATAATGAAAGAAATTTTTCAGCAAAAGCCAATGTTGTTATTAGCAACTTCACCTGGAGTGCGAGGAGGAGCATCAGTTTTAGAAATTGCAAATAATGCTTTACCAAGATATGGAGCGCAAATAAAAGCGACTTTTTCATTACCTGCTTTTAATGCGAATTTTGATTTAGAAGAAAATAAAATCTCAAATGCAGAGTTAGATAAAGAACTTAAAGATATTATCAAATCAAGTTTTTAATCAATGCCGCAAAAAAAGATTGCTTTTATATTCCTGCTGTTAAACAGTATTTTTTTGAATTACACTTTTGCTCAAAAAATTAGTGAAGTCGATAAAATAGTTGCAAAATATCCAAACAAATTTGTGTCAACAGAAAAACTAGCGAAAAGAATTGAAACAGACTTCAGTTCTGATTATGATAAAGCACGAGCGATTTACAGCTGGATGGCTTTTAATATAAAGTACGATTACAGTACTTTTTTAAATCCGCCCAAATCACAAGGTTTTTCATATTCAACAGAAGCAGAAAAGCAGCGAAAAATTAAAGCATTGAATGATAAAATGCTTCAAAAAGCTTTTGCTTCTAGAATAGCAGTTTGTGAAGGATTTACAGCTTTGTATCAACATTTGGCTGAATTGGTTGGTCTTAAATCTGAAATAATTCGGGGAGATTCTAAAACGAGATTGGCTGATATTGGAAGAAAAACAACTTCTTCAAACCATGCTTGGAATATTGTTTTGATTGATAGAAAGTGGCGCTTAGTTGATGTTACTTGGGGACAAGGATATTATGACAGTAACAAAGGGAAAATGGTTAATGATTTTACGCCTGTTTATTTTGATACTGATCCTGATTATTTTTTTGCAAAACACTTTCCAGATTCAGGTTCTTATTTAGGAAATAAATTAAGTAAAGAAGATTTTCTTAACGGACCTTTAATTTACAATAAAACAATAGAAGAAGATTATAAAGTTAAATCGCCAGATTCTGGAATTATTGATGCAAAATTTGGCGATAAAATTACTTTCGAAATCAAAAATGTTTCAAAATCCGATCAAGTTTTTTATCTCAATAAAAAGAATCAGCCCGTTAAAATTCAAAACTCAAAAGAAAAACGGGGCAGTTTAGAATTTCAAATCACTTACGATAAAAACATAGGAGATTATATTACCATTTATGTAAATACAAGCAGTATTGTTTCTTTTAAAATAATTAAAAAATAAATACTGAAAAGGTTTATTTAGCTGGGTTTTCTTCTTTTATCGAATTGCCGTATCTTAGCCATTCAGGACTTGAATTAATATGCTATGGAAACAACTTTTTTGAAATCGATCTTAGACAATGATTTCTATAAATTTACGATGCAGCACACTGTAATAAAACTTTTTCCAAAGGCAAGAGTTCGTTATGGTTTTATAAATAGGGGAAAACATATTTTTCCGCCTGGATTTGCAGATTTACTTCGGAAATCGGTTGATGCAATGGCTAATTTGCGATTAACTAAAGAGGAAAAACAGTATTTATCTCATCATTGTCCTTATTTAGATCCTACATATTTCGACTTTTTGCATGGTTATATTTATGATCCTTCAGAAGTTCAAATTAGTCAGGAAGGATCGGATATAAAAGTTACAGTAGAAGGTTATTGGTATCGAACTATTTTATGGGAAGTCCCTTTGATGGCATTAATTTCGGAGCTTTTTTATAAATCCAATCATTTAATTCGCTTAAACGACGAGGCAATAAAAGAGCTTACCAAGAACAAGATTGACAATTATAACAAGCTTGGAGTTTCGATTTTAGAATTTGGTACACGACGTCGTCATTCTTATGACGTGCATGTTTTGGTAAATGATACGCTTAGAACGTTTGGTTCAGAAAGTTTTATAGGAACCAGCAATGTACATTTTGCAATGGTTAATAATATCAGGCCTTTAGGAACTCATGCTCATGAATGGTTTATGTTTCATGCAGCGCAATATGGATTTAAAATGGCTAATTTTATGAGTTTAGAACACTGGACACAAGTTTATGGAGGGGATTTAGGAATTGCCTTGACAGACACTTATACTACTGAAATTTTCTTTAGCCAATTCGATAAAAAATATTCTAAACTTTTTGATGGAGTTCGTCATGACAGCGGCGATCCGATTGAATTTGCACAAAAAGTAATTTCGCATTACGCTAAAATGGGAATTGACCCGCAATCAAAAGTCATTGTTTTCTCGGATTCTCTAAATTATGATAAAGTAAAAAGTATAACAGATTTTTGTAAAGGTAAAATCAAGATGTCGTTTGGAATCGGGACCAATTTTACCAATGATGTAGGTTTGCCATCGATGAATATGGTTATAAAATTAACCGAAGTAAAACTTGAAAACAGACATTGGGAAGGCGTTGTAAAACTTTCTGATGAAAAAAACAAAAATACGGGAACGCCTGAAATGATTGCTTTGGCGAAAGAGGTACTCGGAATCAAATAGTATTTTTTTGCCGAAAAAGCAGTTTTTCCATAAATTTAGCTCCTGTTTTATTTTAAAATCAATTTAAATAGATTTTAAACTGTTATTATTCATAACAAAAAGAAAATACGCTTTTATTTTTTGTTAAGAAATGGTACATTAGCAAAAAATCCTAAATTCATATATGCTAGAGCAAAATCAATATACCGAAGATAATATTCGTTCGCTTGATTGGAAAGAACATATCCGTATGCGTCCCGGAATGTATATCGGAAAATTGGGAGACGGTTCTTCTCCTGATGATGGTATTTATATTCTTTTAAAAGAGGTTTTAGACAACTGTATCGATGAGTTCGTGATGGGCTCTGGAAAGACTATTGAAGTGACTATCAAAGATAAAACGGTTTCGGTTCGCGATTACGGACGTGGAATTCCGTTAGGAAAAGTAGTCGATGTAGTTTCGAAAATGAATACAGGAGGAAAGTACGATTCTAAAGCTTTCCAGAAATCGGTAGGTTTGAATGGTGTCGGAACAAAAGCAGTTAATGCACTTTCGAACTATTTTCGTGTAGAATCTGTTCGTGATGATAAACAAAAGGCAGCGGAGTTTTCGGCAGGAAATTTAGTTTCAGAAGAAGATATAATTGATACTACAAAACGTAAAGGAACAAAAGTAACTTTTACGCCAGACGAAACAATCTTCAAAAACTATAAATTCCGTTTAGAGTACGTTATCAAAATGGTTAAAAACTATTGTTACTTAAACAATGGCTTGACTATTATTTTTAACGGAGAAAAATATTATTCAGAAAACGGACTTCGTGATTTATTAGAAGAAACAATCAGCGAAGATGATTTAGAATATCCAATTATCCACTTAAAAGAGCATGATATCGAAGTTGCACTTACGCACAGTAAAACGCAGTACAGCGAAGAATATCACTCTTTTGTCAATGGACAGAATACAACACAAGGAGGAACACACTTAGCAGCTTATCGTGAAGCAGTTGTAAAAACAATTCGTGAGTTTTATAATAAGAATTTCGAAGCATCGGATGTTAGAAAATCTATTGTGAGTGCGATCAGCATTAAAGTGATGGAACCAGTTTTTGAGTCTCAGACCAAAACAAAATTAGGTTCTACAGATATGGGTTCTGATGATGGAACGCCAGCAGTTTCTGTTCGTACTTTCGTTAATGATTTTATTAAAACGAAACTGGATAATTACCTGCATAAAAATCCAACAACCGCAGAGGCTTTACTTCGTAAAATTCTTCAGGCAGAACGCGAGCGTAAAGAATTATCAGGAATTAGAAAACTGGCAACAGATCGTGCTAAAAAAGCCAATCTTCACAATAAAAAATTAAGAGACTGCCGAGCGCATCTTCCAGATACCAAAAACCCAAGAAACTTAGAAAGTACACTTTTTATTACCGAGGGAGATTCGGCTTCTGGATCTATTACAAAGTCGCGTGACGTGAATACACAAGCCGTTTTCAGTTTACGTGGTAAGCCTTTGAATTCATACGGAATGACGAAAAAAATTGTGTATGAAAACGAAGAATTCAATTTATTGCAAGCTGCACTAGATATCGAAGACGGATTAGAAAAATTACGTTACAACAACATCGTAATTGCAACCGATGCCGATGTCGACGGAATGCACATTCGTTTGCTTTTAATTACTTTCTTTTTGCAGTTTTTCCCAGAATTAATCAAAGAAGGACATTTGTATATTTTACAAACACCACTTTTCAGGGTTCGTAACAAAAAAGAAACGATTTATTGTTATTCTGAAGACGAAAGAAAAGATGCCATCGAAAAATTAAAACCAAAACCAGAAATCACTCGATTTAAAGGTTTAGGAGAGATTTCACCAGATGAGTTCAAGAACTTTATTGGAGATACTATTAGACTTGATCCGGTTATGATGGATAAACATACTTCAATTGAGCAGTTGTTATCTTTCTATATGGGGAAAAATACTCCGGATAGGCAAGAGTTTATTATCAAGAACTTGAAGGTGGAGATTGATGAGCTTGAAGAAGCTTAATCATAAAAAGAATTATAGAAGAATTTTTTAGTATTTATACTGAACAAAATATATGAAAGACGAAGAAGACGATAACATAATTCCAAACGACGACGAGAATAATCAAGATGAAAATCAATTTGGTGAAAATCAAGATGATTCAGATGAGATTATAAATGTAGATGCTAAAAATTTTGAAGGACAGCATTTTTACGAAAACCAGGAAGAAGAAGGAGAAGACGTTATTACCAAAGTAACTGGAATGTACAAAGACTGGTTTTTGGACTATGCATCGTATGTAATTCTGGAACGTGCAGTTCCTGCTATCGAGGACGGATTTAAACCGGTTCAGCGTCGTATTATGCACTCTTTAAAAGAGCTGGATGATGGTCGTTATAATAAAGTTGCCAATGTTGTTGGTCACACCATGCAGTATCACCCACATGGAGATGCAAGTATTGGAGATGCAATGGTGCAAATTGGACAAAAAGATTTATTGATTGACTGTCAGGGAAACTGGGGAAATATTTTAACAGGTGACGGAGCGGCAGCTTCGCGTTATATTGAGGCACGTTTATCTAAATTTGCTTTAGAAGTTTTATATTCTCCAAAAATTACAGATTGGGGAGTTTCGTATGATGGTCGTCGCGCAGAACCAAACAATCTTCCTGTAAAATTCCCTTTACTTTTAGCACAAGGAGCAGAAGGTATTGCGGTTGGACTTTCTACAAAAGTATTGCCGCATAACTTTAATGAATTAATTGATGCTTCTATCAAAATTCTAAAAGGAAAACCTTTTACATTATATCCTGATTTTATGACACAAGGTATTGCCGATGTGTCAAACTATAATGATGGACTTCGTGGCGGACGTGTACGTGTGCGCGCTAAAATTTCGCAATTAGACAAAAATACATTGGTGATTACGCAAATTCCGTTTTCAACCAACACATCTAGTTTGATTGACAGTATTTTGAAAGCCAATGAAAAAGGTAAAATCAAAATAAAGAAAATTGAAGACAACACTGCTGCCGATGTTGAGATCTTAATTCACCTTTTTCCAGGTGTTTCACCAGATAAAACAATTGATGCGTTATTTGCATTTACTGCCTGCGAAACTTCTGTAGCGCCTTTAGGATGTGTTATTGAAGATAATAAACCATTGTTTATCGGAGTTTCTGAAATGTTGAAAATATCAACGCACAGAACAGTTGATTTACTTCGTCAGGAATTAGAAATTCAGTTAGAAGAATTAAAAAATAAGTGGCATTTCTCTACTTTAGAAAAAATCTTCATTCGTGAAGAAATGTATATCGACTTCAAATTATATGGAGACAGAGAATCACTTTACAAATATTTATACGATCGTTTTGAGCCTTTCAAAAAATCATTTGTCAGAGACATTACTGATGAAGATTTACAGCGTTTGACTCAAATTCCAATGATTCGTATTACACGTTTCGATTCTGATAAAGCCGATGAATTGATTTCAAGGTTAGAAGAGGAAATGAAAGAAGTAGAGCATAATCTGGAACATTTGACAGATTTTGCAATTGCATACTTCACTAAATTAAAAGAGAAATACGGAAAAGGCCGTGAGCGCCAGACAGAACTTCGTGTTTTTGATAACGTTGAAGCTACAAAAGTAGTTTTACGTAACACAAAACTATATGTAAACCGCGAAGAAGGTTTCGTAGGAACGAGTTTAAAGAAAGATGAATACGTAGGTGATTGTTCTGATATTGATGATGTAATTGTGTTTTTACGAGACGGAACATTAATGATTACAAAAGTTGATGCTAAAACTTTTATCGGAAAAGATATTATACACGCTGCCGTTTTTGATAAGAGTGATAAACGTACAATTTACAACATGATGTATCGTGATGGTAAATCAGGTCCGTCGTATATCAAACGTTTCAATGTTTCGGGTGTAACTCGTGATAAAGCGTACGATTTAACAAACGGAACAAATGGTTCACAAGTTGTGTATTTTTCACATAACCCGAACGGAGAAGCTGAGGTTGTAACTATTTTATTGCGTCAAATAGGAACTATTAAAAAACTGAAATTCGATATTGATTTCGCTAAATTGGCAATTAAAGGACGTGGTTCTAAAGGAAATTTAGTGACCAAATATCCGATCAAAAAAATTGAATTAAAAGAAAAGGGGATTTCGACTTTACTGCCAAGAAAAGTTTGGTTTGATGATACTGTTAAACGTTTGAACGTTGATGCTAGAGGAGAATTGCTTGGAGAGTTTAAACCAAGTGATAAAATTTTAGTAATCAGTCAGACTGGAAAATTAAAAGTTATTATTCCAGAATTATCTACTCATTTTGAAGAAGATATGATTGTTTTGGAAAAATGGAAACCTAAAAAACCAATTTCGGCGATTTATTACGATGGAGAAAAAGAACGTTATTTCTTAAAACGTTTCTTGGTAGAGAATGAAGGTAAAGAAGAAAGTTTTATTACAGATCATCCAAATTCGCAGTTAGAAATTGTATCAACGGATTATCGTCCTGTAGCGCAATTAGTTTTTGCAAAAGTAAAAGGAGTTCAAAAAGAGGATTTACATATTGATGTTGAAGATTTTATTGCCGTAAAAGGTTTTAAAGCTTTAGGGAATCAATTAACAGCGGATAAACTAAAACAAGTTAATTTGTTGGATCCGCTTCCTTTTGAAGAACCTGTAGAAGAAGTGCCAGAAAAACCAGAATTGCCAGAAGATGATTCGGTCGAAACAGAATTAGAAGATGATGGCCAGATTGGTTTGATTTTAGAATAAAAAAACAAAAAACGCTAAGATTGATTTCTTAGCGTTTTTTTATATAAAATTGTGAAGTCTAATTTTAAAGAGAAACGGCTTCTTTCTTAATCCATTTTACTTCGTTGTTTTCGATGCTGACAGAAATTATATCTCCGTCTTGAACTTCACCAGAAATTATTTTTTTTGCTAGAGGTCTTCTTAAATGAGTTCTAATAATACTTTTAATTGGTCTCGCTCCATATTTGGCGTTGTAACCATTTTCAGCAAGATAAAGTTTCGCTTCTATCGGAATTTCGACTCTAATATTGATGTTTTTCAGCAAATCCAAGAACTCTTTCTTAAGGTGAATTTCAAATATTTTCAATGCATTTTCTTTGCTGATAGGCGCAAAAGGTACAATTTCTGTTAAACGTCCCAAAAATTCAGGTCTGAAATAATTTGCCATAATTTCCATTAAAGAACTTGAAGTCGGGATTTCACCATTATTGAAAGTTGTGACAATATGATCTGCGCCAATATTCGAAGTGAAAAGAATAATTGCATTCGAGAAATCGCCTTCCTTTCCTAATCGGTCATGCAGTTTTCCTTCATCCATTATTTGAAGAAAAACATCAAAAACTGAAGGATGTGCTTTTTCAATTTCATCAAATAAAACAATGGAATAAGGTTTTTGTCTGATCTTGTTTACTAACAAGCCGCCCTCTTCATAACCAACATATCCAGGAGGCGCACCATAGAGCAGTGCTGCAGAATGTTCTTCTTTAAATTCAGACATATCAAATCGGATAATTGCATTTTCATCTTGAAAAAGAAATTCGGCTAAAGATTTGGCTAACTCTGTTTTACCAGTTCCAGTTGGACCTAAAAAGAAGAATGATGCAATAGGCTGTCCAGCTTTGCTCAATCCTGATCTCGATTCTAAAATTGAACCTGCAACGGTCGAAATACAATGATCCTGACCAATAACTCTTTGATTTAGTACTTCTTCAATGGTGCTTAGTTTCTGCTTTTCTTCTTCATTTAGTTTGCCTGCGGGAATACCCTGGATTTAGTCATTTTAAAAGTTCGATTTTAGATATTAAAATCGAAAAAGGCACACGAAAAGAAATTTCGGTAAAAGCAGGTTTTAGCCGAACAGTTGATATTTATATTAAAACAAATCCTGAGGAAAAACAACATTTGTCGGATTCTGAGTGGAGCTATTTATGCGAAAGCTTTATGAAGAATCTAAAAAATAGATCTTCAAATGTGTTTCCGTATCGAATGTTTGTTGATTAAATGTAAAACGGCCAAAAAGATGATTTATGGCCGTTTTTTGTTGTGAAAATTATTTTGGTTTTACTGGTATTTCTTATCCGTAAGTGTTTTCATAAAAGCAACTAAAGCTTTTTCTTCTTTTACAGTTAGGTTCAATTTATCAAAAGGAAGCGTTTGATTTTCGACTTCGTAGCCTAAACCTTGCCCGCCGCCTTTGTTGTAAAAAGAAACCACTTCTTCCAGCGTTTTAAAAACTCCGTTGTGCATATATGGAGCTGTAACTGCTGCATTTCTAACAGTCGGTGTTTTAAAGGCACCAACTAATTGCGGCATTTTGTTATATAGATAACGACCTTTATCTGGGCTTAATGTTTTTCCTGAAGCTTCATTTGGAGTTCCAATAACTTCATGTTCCGTTTTAGAATAACTAGGCGGAACTGTTCCGTTAAATAATGGCGTAAAATGACAAGTTGCGCATTTTGCCTTTCCCATAAAAAGATTCATTCCTTCTATTTCTTCATTGTTAAGAATGTTTTTATTTCCTCTCATGTATTCGTCAAATCGAGAATCGAATGCGTTTAAAGAACGAACATAACTAGCAATAGCATTTTGAATCTGCCAAGCTTCAGGTTTTGAGGTTTTTGGATACGCTTTTTTAAATAGTTTTACATATTCATTATCCAATTGAATCTTCGCATGAATATTTTCCATAGAACCATGCATCTCATCTTTATTTTGAATAACGTCTACACTTTGTTTTTCTAAATCTAATTGGCGCATATCCCAAAATTGAGCGTTTTGTAAAGAAGCATAGGTTAGAGTAGGAGTGTTTCTGGCTAAATTCGAACCAGTCAAAGAAACGTTTGTTTTTAAGCCGTCTGTAAAAGCTTTTTCAGGATGATGGCATGAGGCGCAGCTTCGATCATTGTTTTTAGAAAGGCCTTTGTCATAAAATAATTTTTCTCCTAAAAAGGCTTTTTCTTTCGTAAAATTATATTCGTCAGAAAGCACAAAAGCGTTGACATCAAACGCATCTTTATCAAATAAAGTTTCAATAGCTGGGTTTAATGGACTGCTTTTTTTTACATTTTTAATATTCTCTTCTTTCTGAAAAGCTTTAATATTTTTTGAAATCGGATTCAAGTATTCCGTTATAAAAAAGGCACGATTAAAAGCATTGAAATTATTGTTTTCAGTACAGTACTTTTGCGCTTTTAAAGTCAATTTTTTTAGTTCTGATAATGATGTATTACTAGCGTTAATTTTTTCAAGTGATTTTGGAATTACAATCAAACTTTCGGCGGCTTCTGGAATTGAAGATTGTAAAATTGGACTGTCAAAACCTGTAATTCCTAAGGCAATAACCCTAAAAATATTTTGTTGAATAGCGTCTAGTGTATAATCGTTACTGATCGTAATAACTTCAAAAGTGCTTTTCAGCTGTTTAATATTGGACTGAAAAATATTCAATTCTTTAATTATATCTGGATTGTTTTCAGCATCATATTCTGGATAAATCATTTCTTCGATAACCTGAAAACCATGAGGTTCAAATGATCTATTTTCTTCAAGTTCCATTTCGTCTAAGGCTGGACCATTCATAAACCTCGCTGTCTCAGGTGCAAAGTATTCAATTGCCCATTCGACTTTTTTATAAGCCAGACGTGATTTTTTAAACTGTTCAACAATTTCTTTTTGCGATGAGGTATTTGTAATCAGCTTCTGAAATTTTACAATTTCATTGTTTAACTTGGTTAAGTCAACTAATAAATCTTGTTTTATAGTCGTTTTTGAAACTTCATTTTTTTGGCATGAAAAGAAAAAACAAAGTGTCAAAAGTAGAAAAGTAAAGTGCTTTAATTTCATAATAGTATTGTAATAGAAACAACCCTTATCTAGAAAATAAGGGTTGTTGATAGATTTTGGCTGTATTTATTATCGTTGTACGTTTCTAATAATAACAGTTTGTCCGCCCTCTTTGTTAGTTTGAGTTCCAGAACCATCAGCGTTTTTAAACGCATCGCTCTGCCAAGTGTGAGGGTGAATATTTACAGTAAAAGTATCAGGAACACCAATGATATCAGATATATCTTCCATTGCTCCAAATTCCCAGCTTCCAAATCTCATTTCACCAGTTTGGTTGTAAAGAGCGTTCCAAGCCGTATCCGTTCTTTTGTGGTTCATGTTTAACCAAGGTTTGTTTTGTTTTGTAGCGATATTGTATTGCCAGATGTACGAATCGTGTTTAGCATCAGCATAATAACTATCACCATCTTCCTGAATGTAAACGAAATTTTCAGTTACACATAAGTTATCTGGGTTGATGATTCCCGTTCCTGGAGTACTGTCACCTTCGACAGCCAATTCTAAAGTTCCTTTAAGCGGATCTGCAGCGTCCATTTTTAATTTATAAACTCTTCCCCACATTGTATATCCGTCAACAGGAGCATTGTTTGTTGCTTGACCAGTTGCTGTAAAATAAACTTCTCTGTTGTTGCTTGCACTTCCTTTTCTGTAATCTACATCTTCAACTCTTGAAAAACGAATTGCTTTTAAGTCATTAACGGTTGTATTAATTACAGCTCCTGTTAAGTTTTTAGCATTTGGAATTTCAACAAACTGAACAGGATAAGAGTTGTTTAGTTTCATTGTAGTTTCTACTTGATTCCCGTCAGTTCTTTTTAAAGCATATAGTTTACCATTACTTAAATCTCCAACAGTAGAACTCATATACATAATCAATTGTCCTGCACTTACGTGTGAAGTTGCATACGATTGATCTTCTCCAATAAGGATAACAGTTTTCCCTGGATAAGCTTCTTTAGGAAGTGGAACTGCATTTTCCATACTTGCTTTTCCTAAAGCTGGTAAAACTCGATCTGTTCTGCTTTTGTCTGATGATTGTCCTAACGGATTAATTCCGTGAACCATACTTTCTTGTCCGCTTTCTCCAGCAGTTAAAAAGATAGGACCAAACCCGTGAATTTCTGGTGTTGCTAAAGTTGCAGAGCATAAACGTGTTAAACCTCCAACTCCGTCAACAAGATAATCTCCTTTTACAGGTTTAAAAGTTTTGTCTAAATAAACTCTTGAAACTGATTGCAGGATTTCATGGTTTGTAATCATAATATAACCTTCTCCAGTTGGATTTTTCATTAATCCAGCACCATCAGGCTGCGCACCGTAAACAAATTTAGGAGAATCCGGAAGAACGTCAGAACTTGCAATTAAAGTGCTTATTTTAAGGTTCTCAAAACCTGCCATCGGAAATACAAAAGCAGGAACTTTTGAGTGTGAAGTAAAATCGATAGCAGCGTTTACATCTTTTGATGAATCTTTGTCGTCATTTTGGCAGCTCATTACAGAAAGACCTGTAATTCCAAGCAATGCAACTGATTTTAAAAAAGTACTTTTCATATTTGTTTTGTTTTTTTGATTGAGGCAAAGCTATCCTCGAAAAACAAAATATATGTTACGCTAGTTTTTTCTTATTGCTAATAAATAATAAGTTAAAGATTACTAAATGGTAAATTTTTGAGTCTAATGTAAATTTTAGAGTATTAATAAAATCTTAAAATTATTTAAAAAGCTGATTTAAAGAAATTTCTTTTTTCTCTTTTAATTTTTTTACAATTTTCAAAAAAGCAATTGCGGTAATGTAAGCATCGCCCAAAGCCGTATGTCGATCTTTTTTTGAAATATCAAATTTATCTGCGAGATCGTCTAAAGTGTAATGATCTTTGCGCTCAAACAAATGGGATTTAATTAGTGTTTTTTTGTATAAATATGCCGTATCTAAAGTTTTATTAGTTAACTGCGGCAGATTATTTCTTTCTAATGCTTTGTTAATCATTGTTACATCAAAAATAGTATGATGTGCAACTATAATAGAGTCTCCTAAAAAAGTTAAAAACTGTTGTAAAGCCTCTAGTTCACTTGGGCGTTGTAGAACAAAATCTCTCAATATTCCGTGAATCTGCGCAGTCGATTTGTCGTAGTGATCTTGCTGAAGATAAATTTCAAGTGTTTCCTGAACAGAAATTACATTGTTTTGCAGTATTAAAGCGCCAATGCATAAAATTCGATCATTTTCGTAATCGAATCCTGTTGTTTCGGTATCTAGAACTACAAATCGGGTTTCTTCGATAGTAATGCTTTCATCGAAGAGTTCGTTGTCTTTTTTCCAAAAATTAAATAAACCCATCGCTATACTAAATTTGAAATATTAAATCGTATCGAGATTAGTTCTTGAAGTTCTTTTATAGTTTTAAAAGTACGTTTCAGTTTAATTTTTTCCATTTTAGATAAAGATTCCAAAGCAATAAACTGCCCAGAATCATGATGTAAAAGTCCTTGTTTGGTTCTAAATTTTAATAAAGCTTTAAAGGAGTAAGAACAGGATAAATAAAGTTCTCTATTATTAGGTTCTAATTCTGCCAGTTTTTCAAAACGCTCTGCTGTATTGCTGATAGATTTAACAGAATGTGATAAAATCAATACTCGTGCAGCATCTGTTAAAGGCATTAAAGCTCGTCTTTTAATATCGAAATTATCTTTGTTTGCGCCGTCTTGCTCTACAAGAAACTGTCTGAAGAATCCTGTTGGAGATGGATTTTGCAATGCGCCGCTCACTAAATGAACATAAAATATTGGATTAGCTTTTATGTCTTCAAAAATAAAATCAGAGAGCTGATTCGCAATTTCGGCATCGCCATACGTTAAACTATAATCAAAGAAAATAAACGACAATAAAACCTCATTTTTGCCAGGATTTGTAATCCAATGATGTACTTGAGCCTTCCATTCATCTAGACTCATGCACCATTTAGGATTCGAAGCCATCATTTCGGCAGGACAATAATCATAACCAATATCAAATAAACCTTTGTTTACTAATGCAGCAAACTTCAAAAAGTAAATTTTAGTTTCATCTTTAAAAACATCTGAAACATTTTCATATACAATGGCATTGTCTTGATCTGTATGCAGCATTTGTTCTCCTCGTCCTTGACTTCCTAGAGCCAGCCATGCAAATTTTACAGGCGGCGGACTGCTCATTTTTTCAATGCAAATTTCGATTACACGTGTTGTGCAGGCTTCATTGAGTTCTGTTATGATTTTAGAAATCAATGTCATCGGAATATTTTGATCTAAATACCCTTGAAGAAGCTGCATAATGCGGTTTCGAATAGGTTTTATTTCTTTAGTTTTTTTAGCTCTTTTCAAAGCTTTAATCAAAACTGCTGGATTATTTCCAAGAGCAACCATTACATCGTGTTTCGATAAAATTCCAACTGCTTTTGTATTTACAGTTCCATCTTTGGTAAGACATAAATGGCTGATATTGCTTTTCATCATTGCCATTTGAGCCTCAGTAACCGTCATTTTTTTCGGGTACGTAATCACAGGTTTTGTCATGATTGTTTCGGCAGTTGTCATGATTGAATAATCTCCAGTAACAATTTTATTGCGAAGATCTTTATCAGTCAAAATACCAATTGGCAGCATTTCGTCGACAATCAATATGGCGCCTACTTTTTTAGTATTCATGATTTTGGCAATTTCTTTTACTGTTGTAGAAGGACTGCAAGTGACTATTTTTTTTGAATATTTTATGGGCGCTAAGTCGAATGAATCATTGTTTGAATGGCGGTTTTCATTCAATAAATCGTCATCGCCGTATAGTTTGTCTTTATGAATATCTGAATAAGGATTTTTAGTATTTGAAGCATAACTTTCAATCAGGAAATTACCAATATTTCTATTTTCAAGGGCATAAGGCTTAAATACGGCTATAGGAATTGCATATAGAATGGTTTCTTCGTGTGCAACGGCTTCCATAATATAATTTTCCTGTGCTAAAAGCGGACGTAATCCAAAAATATCACCTTCGTCACACATATCTAAAACAGTGCTTTTTTGACTTTTTTTGAGTGCAACTGCTCCTTTATGAACGACATAGAAGGAATCGTGCGTTTTTTCATTTTCGGCAAAAATAACAGCATCTTTATCTTTATAAACAATAGAGATTTGTTCCGAAAGCTTTTCGAGATCCATTGGATGCAAAAAATTAAAAGGAGGGAAGTTCTTTAAAAAGTCGGCAACTCTTTGTGAAATGGTATTTTTCATACATCAGATTTGAAATCTAATGTACTATATAAAATAGAAATGTAAAAGGAACACCTGATTATTATTTTTAGTTTGGTTATAAAGGTGCAGAGGGACAAAGGGGCAAAGGTGAAGAGGTGAGGAACGTTTTTAAAGTGCGCCATAAAAAAGTCCCAAAAAAGGGACTTTTGATTTTATGTTTATTCTTGTCTTCTGCGGATTCTCATATTAATAAATTCGACAGCTAGTGAAAATGAGATGGCAAAATATAAATAACCTTTTGGTACAGCACCAATATGTTCACCCGCAAGAGCAGCGTTTGATAAGTGCATACTTTCTGTAATTAACATGAATCCAATTAAGATTAAAAACGAAAGTCCTAATATTTGAATGGATGGGTTTTTGTTTACGAAGTTTCCAACAGGAACAGCAAACAACATCATAACAGCAACAGAAATAATAACTGCAGTTATCATAATGGTCAATGCGCCATGTACACCATTTGTCATTCCAACAGCAGTTAAAATGGAATCAACCGAAAAAATTAAATCGATCAATAAAATCTGAACAATAACATTCGAAAATGACTTTTTTGCGGCAGTTTTAATTGTTTGTTCTTCCTCGCCTTTATGGTCAACTTTTTCGCTGATTTCTTTGGTGCTTTTATAAATTAAAAATAAACCTCCAAGGAATAAAATAACGGCTTGCCCAGTAAAATCACCTTCAAACCAACCCCAATGAATGCTGAAAATTGTCGCTTTCATGGCAATTAAATAGGATATTCCCATTAATAAAGCAATTCGCATGAACATAGCTAGAAATAAACCTATTCGGGTTGCTTTTTTGCGATCTTCTTCAGGTAGTTTACCCGTAACAATCGATATAAAAATGATGTTGTCAATTCCTAAAACAATTTCAAGAAAAGTTAAAGTAAGTAAGGCAATCCATGCATCAGGATTCAAGAATACTTCCATATCAAACGAGTTTATTTATATTATTTAGTCAATTTTAAAAACAGTACCGCGTTGTTTTTCCTCAGAACCAACCATACCGAATTCAAAGGTATAAGAATCTTTTGTGGTGTTTAGAATTTTCATGCTGATTGCTTTTTCTTCGGCCATATTTTTTGGATGCTTTTTTTGCAGTACATATTCGCAGTCGCTCACCCAGCGGATAGTTGAAGTATCTGTTTTTCCTTCAAAAGTTTCGATTTCAATATTGTCTTTGCGTTCAAAAACCGTAGTTTTTTTTACGCCGTTTACTTCAAACTCAAATTTGAATTTCCCGGTTTTAAAATCTTTACAATTGTGTTCGGCATTATAACATGATACCAGCGCCAATACTGGAAGTAAGAATAGTATTTTTTTCATTTTAAATAAGTTTTTTTAGAAGCTCCCTTCCGTAAGGGCCGGAAATAAATTGGAAAAATAATAAAATGTTATTACAATTGAAATGACAATGATATTTAGAAAAGAAAGAAAAAATAAATTACGTTTTCTATTTGTCTCAGCTTGCTCATCAGATAATTTTGTTTTACAGAATTTAATTAAAATCCAGTACCAAAAACCTCCTAAATAAGCATGATATTCAATCATTTCAATTTATTTAATTCATCATCGGTAAAGTTCTTAATTTCTTTCTCTTTGGCAAACTTTTCGGCATTGTAATTTCCTGATTTATTCTTTGGAATGGATAAGCTGTCCCAAGAACTGTTCTTTAGTTGTTTAGCATAAAAAATAATCTGGCCAACATGATAAGGATAATGTGCAAGTTGTCTATTTATGGCTTCGATAACGGTATGACCTTCATTTCGAATATAAATAATATCTGAAAGCTGTTCTGGTTTTAGGCTGCTCAATGCATTTTCCAGACATTTCCAGCCTTTATTCCAAACTTCTAAAACTTCTTGTTTTGACTGTAGATCATTCTCAAATTCTGAATCACGATTTCGCCATTCCTTCTCGCCGTCAGAAGTTAAAAAGTCAGTCCATCGCGAAAGCATGTTTCCCGAAATATGTTTTACAATCGTGGCAATACTGTTAGTATCATCATTTGTTTCAAAAAAAAGTTGTTCAGGCTCTAGTTGGTTGATCGCTTTTTCGCCAAGTGTTTTGTAATACAAAAATTGTTTTTTAACACTTTCAAGATAAGATTCTTCAGTTTTCATGATTTGTGTGTTTTAAGATTGAAGCTGAATTTTGTTTTCAGAAATTAGTAATTTCCCCCAATCATTAAGTTTCCATAGTATTTCGACTAATTGTTTTCCAGTTTCGGTCAAAGTATATTCAACACGCGGCGGAAGTTCGTTAAAAGAATGTTTCATCAATATTCCATCTTCGACCATTTCATTTAATTGCTGGTTTAAAACACGTCGGTCCACTTTTGCGATACCGCGCAAAAATTCGCTGGGTCTTTTTTTCCCATCGTTAATTTGCCATACAATTGGAATTTTCCATTTCCCGCTGATACAGTTTACAGCAATTTCTAATGGACAAATTTTATTTTCAGTGTTTCGTTCCTTTGTTTGCATAAAATTGACTTTTGTATCCCTATGGGATAAAAATATGCGGTATTGCCAGGCTGATCCAACTTACCGATCTTTACAAAAATAGTCAAAATTTTAAGCAGAATGAGCGAATTAACGAATCAAATTGAAACATTGAATACAACCATAAAACGTAAAGGAGCACGATCTGCAAAAGATATTCCGAGTTCTATTTTAGAACAGCTTAATAAAGGTGAAATTGAAACAGCTAATCTAGTGGAATGGCTGGTAGTAGATCAGATTGTTTTGTTGGAAAATGTTTTAAATCAATTAGACAGAATGCAGTATTTTGAGTCGATACAAAATGATATTCGCAGTTTGAAAAAGCAAACAGTAAATACCATAAACGAAGCAATTGGAACTGGAATATTAAAATTGTCTGCTTTAAATAATGATTTAAGAATCCTATCAGATATTTCCAAACATAAATCAGATTTAGTGAGATGCTGGTCAGCTTATACGATAGGCAAAAATCCAAAATACACAATTGAAGAAATGTTAGAACAAATTCAGTTTTTGGCAGCCGATAAACATTTTGGAGTTCGAGAAATTTCATGGTTGGCTGTTCGTTCACATATAGCAAAGAATTTGGATAGAAGTCTTGAAATTTTATTAAAATGGACTTTAAACGAAGATGAAAATATTAGACGCTTTGCAACCGAAGCAATACGGCCAAGGGGAGTTTGGTGCGAACATATCGAAGAGCTTAAGCAAAAACCGGAACTAGCTTTAAAAAATTTAGATTCCCTAAAATCTGATCCATCTAAATATGTTCAAGATAGTGTGGGGAATTGGTTGAATGATGCCAGTAAATCAAAACCAGATTTCGTTAAAGATTTATGCAAAAAATGGCAAATAGAAAGTGCTGCAAAAGAAACAGCTTACATCATAAAAAAGGGATTGCGAACAATTGAAAAATGAAAGTAGAGCTGCTATTTATACAATCTTAATATCGTATTTATCTAAAAGTCCAACAATTCCCTGAGTCGAAAATTGTGCTTTTCTCATGGCATTAAACTCTGGATCGATTTTGTAATTGTAAGCGGTTCTAAAATCAACTGCGGCCAATTGGGTTTCATTAAAAATTGCGCCGTCTAAGTTACAATTGTCAAAAACTGAATTGGTTAAATTAACACCTACAAAAGTTACTTCTCTAAGTGATGAATTAATAAATTTTGTTTTTGGCATTTTTTTATTAGCAAATGAAGCATAATCTAAAGTGCATTCCTCAAAATGGACTTGAAATAAAAAATCGTCACATTCATTAAAAGCAATTCCTAAAAGTTTGCAATTTCTGAAAGTCACATTTTTTAAACTCGTTCCTGCTAAACTTGTCATAGATAAGTTGCAGTCAATAAATTCACAGTCTAAAAAAGTATTAGAATTAAAATTACTATTCGAAAAATCACAATTTTTAAACACACAATCTTCAAACTCACGATTGTTTATTTTTTTATCGATGTAAACAACTTTTTCGAATGTTTTTTGAATGTGAATTAGACTTTCCATTTTGTGTTGGATAAATATTAAATAACAAATGAATACTTAATAGTTTTGGAACTGTTAAGAATTGTTTACTTGAATAAAATTAGTCATTAAATATACTTTTCATAATTGTTTTCAATCCGTAGAAAATTAAAAACATAGAAGCTAAGCAAGCTACAATTCCAATTCCTAAAACTAAATAATGCCAATTGGTATGTTGATTCATAAAAGCATTGTAAATCAATGAAGGCCCAAGAAACATTAATGGCAGAGCACCAGTTAAATATTTGATTCCTTTTCCTAATAGTTGCTTATTTGTTGCCATTTGTGTGTGTTTTTGTTTCAAGTTTGAAAACTTGATGAAGTTTGCGGTTAAAGGTACCACAAAGAAAACGGTTTACTTATGATAATTATCAACAGCATTTCTAACGCTGCCATATTTTTTGAGTAATTCAGATGCTTCATCATATGAAACGGGAATTTCACCCATAATCATTTTAACTCCTCGATCTACAAGTTTTACATTACTTAACTGCATATCGACCATTTTGTTGCCTCTTACTTTTCCAAGCTGAATCATTGCTGCTGTCGAAATCATGTTTAAAACCAGTTTCTGTGCTGTTCCAGCTTTCATTCGCGAACTTCCTGTAATAAATTCAGGACCAACTACAACTTCAATAGGAAACTTTGCGGTTAATGCAAGCGGACTTCCAGCATTGTTAGTAATACAGCCAGTTATAATATTGTTTTGGTTACAGGCTTCTAATCCTCCAATAACATAAGGAGTTGTTCCAGAAGCAGCAATTCCAATCACTACATCATTTTGATTGATATTATAAGACTTTAAATCAATCCAAGCTTGTGTAGGATTGTCTTCTGCATTTTCAACTGCTCGTCTTATAGCGGTATCACCTCCCGCAATTATACCATTTACTAAATCAAAGGGAACACCAAAAGTAGGCGGACATTCTGAGGCATCAACAACACCTAAACGACCTGAAGTTCCCGCTCCAATATAAAATAATCTGCCGCCAAGTTTCAATTTTGCAACTATTTGTGGTATCAAAGCTTCTATTTGAGGTAAAGCTTTTTCTACCGCATAAGGAACAGTTTTATCTTCTTGGTTGATATTTGATAACAATTCATGAACAGACATTTTTTCTAAATGTTCATATTGTGATGAGAGTTCAGTTGTTTTTGTAAATGTCATTTGAGTGTTATTTAGACCAGTCAAAATTAATATTTTTTTATTTTAATAAAGAAAATTACAACACAAAGTCACAAAGAAATGTAATCTTTTTTTGTGCTCTATTTTTTAGCAATAAAGACTGTTTGTCAGAAGTTTTGTTACGCGAATGCGAAAAGCAATATTGTTGAATAGTTCAGATTAATGAAGAAATTAGACTTATTAGCTGGAATATCTAGGATTTAGGTTCGCAATCAGCTTCTTTTTTAATGAAAATCTAAAAAGGGAAAGGCTTTAATTTTTTGTCAGTTATTTAAAATTTCATAAACACTAAAAACATTTGGCAGTATTATTTTTGAAACTTTATGAATAAAAAGCAAGTAAGAAAAAGCATCATTTTAAATAATAAAAAATGATATTCAGCCACTAAAAAGGAAACGAAATTTAATAAAATTACAAGAAAAATGCTAGTAAAATTCCAAGTACAATCATTGAAACTTTTGCGATATTAAATTTATGTCCTTCGCTGCTTTCAAAAATAATGGTTGATGAAATGTGGAATAGAATACCTATTACTACTGCGGTAATTTCAGTATAATATTCATTTAAAATTGGCAGATATTCAGAAGCAACAGTTCCTAAAGGCGTCATTACGGCAAAAGTAAGCATAAAGGCAAAAATCGCTTTTTTGTCTAAATCGGCATTGATAAAAAATGTTGTTAAAATTACCGCAATTGGCAAATGATGAATCGCAATTCCTAAAGCCAAATCATGATGATGACTTACAGGAAAACCTTCTAAGAAGGCATGAATACAAAGACTTATAAAAAGCAGCCACGGAATTTGCGACATTTTTGCATGACCATGAACGTGTCCATGTTCTGCGCCTTTTGAGAAAAATTCCAGCACAATTTGAAATAAAATCCCAAGCATAATAAAAATCCCAATATTATGATTGTGAGATTCATAAACTTCGGGCAAAAGATGCATTACTGTTAAAGATAACAAAAATGAACCGCTGAACGCCAGCAGTAACTTTAAATTGGTTTTGTTTTTTGGTTTTAAAAACAAAGCCACTATATATCCTAAAAGTACAGAGAATAAGGGTAGTAAATAGTTCATTTCGTTTCGTGTAATCGTTGATTTGTTTAATCGGTTAATTGTTTTTGTTTAGCGATTAAACGGTTAAACAATTAAACGATTCCCCAATTTACTTAAAAATCATGATTAATCGTTCGCTTTCGGTTTTATGGAATTTTTTGAGTTTATAATCGCCAAAAATATCTAACAGAAAAATTCCTGCTTCATCCATTAAATCTTGAAAGTCTTTCAAAGTTAATGCTTTTACTTTTTCTGTAAAATGATATTTTCTGCCTTGATCTTCAAAGTCAATTTCTTTGAAAATGTGACCCTCTTCAACATATCTTTTTATGTGAAAATCAATTTCGTCAACCGTTTTTACTTCTTCTGGAACTAAAGTTTCAATAACTTGGTTTACATTCATAAAATCAATTACAGCAAAACCATATTCAGATAAGCTTTCTTTGATAGCTTTCAGGGTAGTTAAATTATCGTCGTCACTTTCAAAATAACCAAAACTGGTAAAAAGATTAAAAATGGCATCAAATTTTTCTTCAAAAGGTTCACGCATATCGTGTACTTTAAAGTGCAGCGATTCGTTGCTGTTTTTATTGGCTTCTGCAATGCTGTTTTCAGATAAATCAGCACCTAATACGTTATAACCAAGTTGGTTTAAGTATATAGAATGTCTTCCTTTTCCGCAAGCTAAATCAAGCACCTTTGCTTTTTCAGGAAGATTAAGGTAATGTGTAAGATTATCCATAAAAACCTGAGCTTCTCGGTAATTTCGATCTTTGTAAAGAATGTGATAATACGGAGTATCAAACCATGAAGAGAACCAGTTTTCTGTATTACGATCCTGATTTGGTGTTGATGAGTTTGGTGCTTCAGACATTTATTCTATTTCATTTAATTTAAAGTACCGCAAATTTAGTGTATTTTTGCCGAAAAATAACTATTTCGCAGTGATACTAAATTTTATCATTGCATAATGTAGAGATGCACCGCTGTGCATCTTTTGAGTTTTAGTTTTTTTAATTTATAGAGAAATGGAAGAAAATTTTAGAATGATTGCCAAATGTTTTTTTGGCTTTGAAGAAATATTAGAACAAGAATTACGTACGCTTGGTGCTCAGGATGTTGAAAAAGGAGTGCGAATGGTAAGTTTTAAAGGAGACAAAGGTTTTATGTATAAAGCCAATTTGTCACTTAGAACGGCGTTAAAAGTACTTAAACCAATTTACTCTTTTAGAGCTAACAACGAGCAGGCATTGTACAAAGGAATTTCTGGTATAAACTGGTCGAAATTGTTAAATGCCAATCAAACTTTTGTAATTGATGCAACTGTGCATTCTACTTATTTTAATCATTCTGAGTTTGTTTCTCAAAAATGTAAAGATGCTATTGTAGATCAGTTTAGAGAAAGAACAGGACAGAGACCAAGTATTGATAAGCAATATCCTGATTTACGAATCAATGTGCATATCGACAAAGATCAGGTTTCGGTAGCTTTAGATACTTCTGGAAACTCATTGCATCAGCGCGGGTATAGAACGGCTACAAATATTGCACCTATAAACGAAGTTTTAGCAGCGGGAGTTCTTTTGCTTTCGGGTTGGGAAGGACAAAGTCACTTTTTAGATCCAATGTGCGGATCAGGAACTTTTTTAGCAGAAGCGGCAATGATCGCCTGCAATATTCCGGCTAATATCAATCGTAAAGAATTTGCTTTTGAAAAATGGAAGGACTGGGACAACGATTTGTTTGATCAGATTGTAAATAGTTTGATGAAAAAAACAAAAGAATTCCACTATACTATAAAAGGTTTTGACAAAGCGCCAAGTGCTGTAAGTAAAGCAAAAGACAACATTAGAAATGCTAATCTGGAAGATTATGTAACCATTTCTGAAGACAACTTTTTTGATTCTGAAAAAGAAGTAGAAGGAAAATTGCATATTGTATTTAATCCGCCGTATGATGAGCGTTTAGATATTCATATGGAGAAATTCTATGCTAGTATTGGCGACACTCTAAAGAAAAATTATCCAGGAACAAATGCTTGGTTTATCACCGCAAATCTAGAAGCTTTAAAATTTGTTGGACTAAAACCATCAAGAAAAATCAAACTTTTTAACGGAAGTCTTGAAGCTCGTTTGGTAAAATACGAAATGTACGAAGGAAGTAAGAGAACGAAATTTCAAGTTACGGAGTAGATAGGTTCAAAGTTACAAAGGTTCAGAGGGGCAAAGGTATTTAAACTTTGTCGCGACAAATTTTTGTAATGTTGAGTTTATAAAAAAATCAAGTAGAATTATAGTTGCAAAGTGGTAAGACTTTATAAACGCAAAGAGAAATTCTTTGTGCCTCTGAACCTTTGCTGCTTTGAACCTTAAAAAAAGAAAAAATGACAAAACTACAAATAAGAGCTTTTTTATATCAATTAGGATGTTTTGCAATTCTGTTTATTTTAGGCAGATTTTTAATTGCAACTTATACTGGACTGACAGGATTATGGATTCCGGTGACGGCATTTATTGCGGCGACTTTAATTTCTCCAAAATTTCAGGCTGCAAGAACAAAGGATGGTGAGAAGCTTTTTATGAAATGGATTTTTATAAAAGGAATTAAAGAAATTGGATAATTCTTGAAATTTTTAGTAAGAAGGAATTAAGCTTATTGAAGCAGTAAGCCGGATTTCGATTACGCATATATAAAAAGCCCCGAATTCAAAAATTCGGGGCTTTTTTATATTAAGATTTTCTATTTTTTAGGAGTTTCTTTTTTGATTTCCGGCAGAACTACTTTCTTCTTGTAAATTGGAATAAAATAAGAAACAGTATAATTGAATCCTACTCCAAAACTTCCGTCATAAGTTCTGTTGAAACCTGGGATATAAAGATTGTCAAATCCAGAAGGTTTGTTATTCATAACTAAAAGTTTAAGCTGAACACCAAAACCAACAAATACATTATTAAAAACTTTAGCTTTAATACCGCCCGCAACCTCAATCCAGCCAGCGCTTAATCCATTATATTTTTGATTTGCCGTAATGTAGGGCTGTTCTCCCCAATACGGATTTGGATTGTAAATTTTGTAGCTGTTTAAGTCTTGACTAAATGAGCTGAAACCAGCACGCATACCAATTGTTATAAGGTTTTCCATATCTAACCAGTTTTGGTACATATTGTAATCAAATCCTGCTTTAATATAAGTTCCTTTTGCAGTAGAATTTAGTCGGTCATCATCAGTTGTTTTGTCTTCAAAACCCAATTCAGCGGCTAAATAATACGTTTTGGTTAAACGATAATCTCCTACAAACTCAATTCCTTTATAATCTTTATCATAAAGCCCTCTAGTTAGTTTATATAAATCTACTCCTACACGCAAACCATAACGATCTGTTTTTGTTGGGATACTATCTGTTTTTGTTTCCTGAACAGCTGGTTTTGCTGTTTTTTTTGGTTTTTCCTGAACGATTTCTTTTTTTGCAGCTGATGTTTCTTGCGAATGTCCTAAAAACATTGAAAACACTAAGCAAAAACTAAAAATATATTTTAACATGTGTTTCATTTTCTGTTTGAATGTTAGGAGTTAGTATATCAATACTCTGCATCCATTGACCGTCGTTAGCAGGGTCAGTTCGAATGATTCCGGCAGTGTTTGAATTATCGCTTGGGTTCAGTGTAAAATTAGTTTTAAAACCACAAGCTCTCGATACATAAATGTTTTGTGTTGTATAATTAAATGTCAATACATCTGTATTTACCGCTGCAGGATTAGTGTTTATGGCATTAAATATAAAACTGTAAGCGGTGGTTGTACCATCTGTTTTTAATGGAATCGAAATAGTACTTCCATTTGCTAGATATTTACCTGTGTCAGTACCTTTATCATTAAAAATAATCCCATTTGGATCACCGCCGCCAATACCAACAACTTTTAGGTTTGTTACATTTTTTACAACAGACGGATCTGAAATATTATAAAAAGTAATAACAAGTCGCGGAGTTGTAGGTGTATTTCCATCGCAAATGTCATCTTTTTCACAGCTGGACAGTCCAAACGTAAAAAGAAGTAAAAGTGAGACTATTTTTTTCATTTATAATTTTATAATTATCGAAGTTCTAAAAGTACAACATTTTCAACATGATGTGTTTGTGGGAACATATCAACAGGTCGAACGCGGGTAACTTTGTATTTTTCGTCCATCAATGCTAAATCACGAGCTTGTGTTGCCGAGTTACAGCTTACATAAACTACTTTTTTAGGAGCAATTTTTAAAATCTGATCAATTACGGCTGCATGCATACCATCTCTTGGCGGATCTGTAATAATAACATCCGGTTTACCATGCTGAGCAATGAATTCTTCATTGAATACCACTTTCATGTCTCCAACAAAAAACTCGCAATTTGTAATATTATTGCGCTCTGCATTTGCTTTTGCATCTAAAATTGCTTCAGGAACACTTTCTACACCAATTACTTTTTTTGCTTTTTTAGAAACAAATTGAGCAATAGTTCCTGTTCCAGTGTACAAATCATAAACCGTCTCATTTCCTGATAATCCAGCAAAATCACGCGTAATTTTGTACAATTCGTAAGCTTGATCTGAATTTGTTTGATAGAATGATTTAGCATTGATGCTGAATTTCAAACCTTCCATTTCTTCCAAGATATAATCTCTTCCTTTATAAAGTTTAATATCTTGATCGTAGATAGTATCATTTTGTTTAGCATTTACCACATATTGCAAAGAAGTAATTTGCGGGAATTTCTCGTATAAATGATCTAAAATAAGTTCGCGGTTAGCTTTGTCATTTTCGAAAAACTGAATCAAAACCATAATTTCGCCTGTTGAAGCAGTACGAATCATTACAGTTCTTAATAAACCAGAATGTTCTCTTGGGTTAAAGAATGCTAAATTATGTTCATTTGCAAAAGCTCTGATTTCATTTCTAATAGCATTAGAAGGATCTTCTTGTAAGTGACATTTTTGAATGTCAAGAATTTTATCCCACATTTTCGGAATATGAAATCCTAAAGCATTTCTGTTCCCTAGATCTTCCTTGCTTTCAATTTCTTTTTCTGTTAACCAACGACTGTTAGAAAATGAAAATTCCATTTTATTTCTATAGAAAAACTGCTTTTCAGAACCTAAAATAGTTTCAAATTCAGGAAGTTCAACTTTTCCAATACGCTGTAAATGATTTTTTACTTCGTTTTGTTTGTAATACAGCTGCTGGCTGTATTTCATATTTTGCCATTTACAGCCGCCGCAAACACCAAAATGATCGCAGATAGGCTCAATACGATGCTCTGATAATTCGTGAAATTTTACGGCTTTACCTTCGTAATAGGCTTTTCTTTTTTTGAATGTCTGTACATCAACTACATCACCCGGAACTACATTCGGAATAAAGATTACTTTTCCGTCAGGTGCTTTTGCTACTGACACTCCTTTTGCTCCAGCATCAAGAACCTGGATTTGATGAAAGACAACTTTGTCTGTATTTTTTCTTCCCATAGCGCAAAAATAAGCGTTTGAAAACTTTTATAAATTTAAATTTCAAAAAAAATTATCAAATTGTTGAATTTATTAGTTTAATTGAGTTTAAAAGTTAACTTTGTTTTTAACATTAATCTCAAATACCCCAAGTATAACCTATAGTTTGTCATGTTTTATGAAGTTGTATCACAATCTTTCACAAATCAGCTTTTTGAAAAAAAGTTATGCATTTAAATTTTTGTTTGTCGCGTTTATAGGAATACATATTCCGCTTATTGGGATTTTATTTTTTGTGCTTTTTTTTGAACATACCGTCTCACCAACTTCAATTTTACTTTTTTCTCTAATTATGACTCTGCTGGCAACGGTAGTTACGCTTTTGATATTAAAACAATTAATCAAGCCAATTTCGATTGCTTCGAGATCTTTGGATGATTATAGAAATAACAGACAGCTTTCAGTATTACCAACAGAATATACTGATGAAGCAGGGCTTTTGATGTGTAATATTCAAGAATCAATTTATGAGGCCGAAAGTTTTCTAAACGAAAAGCAGGATTTAATTTATATGCTTTCGCACGATTTGAAAAATTTTGCAGGAAATCCGCAAGGTTTAGCAGAGCTTATTTTGAGTGAAAATCCATCAGAGTCTGTTAAACATTTAGCAGGTTTAATTTGCGAATCGACTAATTTACAATTTCGATACATCGAGAATTTTATAAAATTATTAAAAGAACAAGATCAAGTCGTAAAAATAAATCCAGAATTTAAGACTATTTTAATCTCGAACATTCTGCCTTTTATTAACGAGCAGGTTGAACAACGTTTGATTGATAAAAAAGTAAACTTAAAAGTAAATGTTGAAATTGACGAGGTAAAACTTAAAATCGACGAAGGCTTATTAGTTCAAGTTTTAGTTAATTTAATCAGTAATGCCGTTAAGTTTTCTTATTTCGACAGTGAAATAAAACTTAGAGTTTTTAAGGAGAATTCAAATGTAATTATTACGGTTGCTGATGAAGGAATTGGTTTTGATAAAAATCAGATTGATGAATTGTTTAAAAAATTCACAAAAATGAGCCGTTTAGGAACTGCTAATGAATCGTCAACCGGAATTGGATTGTACTTGTGTAAAAAAATTGTCGAGAAAAATAAAGGAAAACTAACCGCTTTAAGTGAAGGCAGAAATAAAGGTGCCGAATTTAAAATTGAATTTGAATTGTAAATTTGGAGATGCTAAGGGGCTAAGGTTCTGAGGATCTAAGGTTTTTTGTAAAGTTTAAAACTTAGCACCTTAGCATCTCAGAACCTTAGTGTCTTCAAAAAATTACCAGAGCTGATGAACAGACGGTTTTATCAAATCGTTGTAAATTTTATTCATTGCCGAAATTTGTTCAGATGTTAATTGAGGAGTATCATAAACAGATAAATTCGAAAGAACATGTTCTTTTTTTGAAGCTCCAGGAATAATACAGCTCACTTCATTAAAACTCAAAATCCATTGCAGAGCAATAGGAGCAAGGTTTGGCGTATCAGGGAATAAGGCTTTTAGTTTTTCGACTGCTTTTAAACCTAATTCGTAATCAATACCAGAAAAAGTTTCACCTTTATCAAAGGCATCTCCGTTACGATTAAAATTACGATGATCCTGAGTGTCAAAAGTTGTTTTTGAATCAAATTTGCCCGTTAAAAGACCACTTGCGAGTGGAACACGCGCAATGATGCCGATATCTTTCTTCTTTGCTTCAGAGAAAAATAACTGCGATGGGCGCTGGCGGAATAAGTTAAAGATAATTTGAACCGTATTTACATTTGAATATTCTATTGCTTTTAAAGCTTCTTCGACTTTTTCGACACTTACGCCAAGATTCAAAATTTTGCCTTGTTCTTTTAATCGGTCAAAAAGTTCAAAAATTTCAGGACGGTAATAAACTTCTGTTGGCGGACAATGAAGTTGTATTAAATCTAAAGTTTCTAAACCAGTTCTTCTTAAACTGTCTTCAACAAATTTCTGAAGTACTTTTGGCTGGTAGCCTTCATTGATATGCGGATTGATATTGCGTCCGCATTTTGTTGCTACAAAGATGCGTTCAGAGCGTGAACGAACAACACGGCCAACGGCAGTTTCGCTTAATCCGTTTTCATAAACATCAGCAGTGTCAATAAAGTTTACACCATTGTCTATGGCAGTATTTATAAGTTCATCGGCAGTTTTATCATCAAATCCTGATCCCCATTTTCCTCCAACCTGCCAAGTTCCTAGTGAGATTTCAGATATGTTGAAGTTTGTTTTGCCTAGTTTTCTGTAGTTCATTTTCTTTTAAGTTACAAAGGTTCATAGGTAAATAAGGTACAAAGGTTTCTTTGTTGAGACACACAGCGGTGCATCTTTTAGGAGTTGTAGTGGTTTGTAACGAGTTTGTGAAATTTAGCTCTGCTGAGCCTTTGATTCTTTGCCACTTTGATCCTTTGTCCCTTTTTTTTTAATCAAATAAATCAGATGATAGATAACGGTCACCGCGATCACAAATAACAGCAACAATAACACCAGATTCTAGCTGCTCTGCAATTTTTAAAGCAACAGCAACAGATCCTCCGCTGCTCATTCCGGCAAAAACACCTTCTTCTAAAGCTAATTTTTTTGTCATTGCTCTAGCTTCCTCTTCGCTTACATCGACAACAGTATCGACTTTTGAAGCATCAAAAATTTTAGGCAGATATTCTTGCGGCCATTTACGAATTCCCGGAATTTGAGACCCGTCGCTTGGCTGCGCGCCTACAATTTGAATAGCAGGATTTTTTTCTTTTAAATAAGTAGATGTTCCTATGATCGTACCAGTTGTTCCCATTGCCGAAACAAAATGTGTAACAGATCCGTCAGTATCATTCCAAATTTCTGGACCAGTAGTTTTATAATGCGCTTTCCAGTTATCGTCATTCGCAAACTGATTCAGCATTAAATATCCGCCTTGAGCGACTTTCTTATCTGCATAATCTCTCGAGCCGATAATTCCTTCGCTGGCAGGTGTCAAAATAACCGTAGCGCCATAAGCACGCATAGTTTGCGTTCTTTCTTTTGTAGAATCCTCTGGTAAAACCAATTCGATTTCTATTTGAAACAATTGCGCAATCATTGCCAATGCAATTCCAGTATTGCCGCTTGTTGCTTCAATTAGTTTATCCCCTTTTTTAATTTCGCCTCTTTCAAGTGCTGAAGCGATCATGTTGTAAGCAGCTCTGTCTTTTACACTTCCACCCGGATTGTTTCCTTCAAGTTTAAGTAAGAGTTTTACGTTTTTATTTTTAACCAAATTGACAGTTTCCATTAAAGGAGTATTTCCAATAAGGTTTAACAATTTCTGTGGACCCATTTTATCTTTTTTCTTTTATTTTAACGTCGGTTGTAGTAGTATTCAAAACGATAGAATCTGCAGGAATAGATTTCGTTACCCATGCATTTCCGCCAATAACACTATTCTCGCCTATGATAGTTCCTCCTCCTAATATTGTGGCATTGGCATAAATACACACATTAGCTTCTACGGTTGGATGTCTTTTCGCATTTTTCATTTCCTTGCTCACACTCAAAGCTCCTAAAGTAACTCCTTGGTAAATTTTAACGTGTTTTTTAATAACAGAGGTTTCTCCAATAACAATTCCAGTTGCGTGATCAATAAAAAACGGCGATGCAATGTTTGCTCCCGCGTGTATGTCAGTTCCTGTAATTCGATGCGCATATTCGCTCATTAATCGTGAGAACAGCAATAAGTCTAGATGGTATAATTCGTGACTTAATCTATAAATGGCAATAGCATAAAAACCAGGATAACCCAAGTAAACTTCGTCTAAGCTGTTTGATGCTGGATCATTTTCTAAAATATATGCGGCATCTTGATTCAATTTTTCTAGAACTCCTGGAAGTTTTTCAAGAAATCGATCCCAAATAGACTCGCATAAGTTTTCAGGTTTTTGACAAGCTAAAACAGCAATTTCTTTAAAGCGTATTTCGAGTTCATTTATGCTTTCGTCTAATGCGGCATTCGAATCAAAAAGGGTGTAGAACAGCTTTTCAGTAAAAGCTTCCGTTTTGGTTTTGATACCGTAGTTTATTGTAGAATGGCTTTTTAAGGCTTTAATGTTTTGTATGATAGTATCTTTTGTCACAATTATAAAATTGAATGGATATTTTAAAACGTTAAAAGTAAGGTGTTTTTTGTAAATACAGGCACGAATTAACTAAAGAAATTTTGTGCTTCGGGTTGTATTTGTGATAAATGAAAGTTTGCTGAAATCTAAAATATAATATGATTCTTAAGAAGTTAATTGTGTAAATTAGCCTATAAAATTTACAAAAATGAAAAACAATTTAACGTTCAAGAGTGCAATTTCAAATATAGATTTTCCTATAAGTGAGAAAATTTACGGAAAATCAATTCATGACCCAATATTAGGTTTAATTGTCAAAGATCATCCTTCTTTTTGCGATGACGATTGTATAGCTGTAGAAGAGTTGAATCAATATCGCCAGAAATATATTTCGAATTATTTGTCTACTGAAATTGGAGCGCTTTCAGATCTTGAAAAAAACGTTATTTCTTCATTAAAGGAAGATAAATCAATAGTAAGTATTGTTGAAGATGAAGTTGAGACGAGGAGTATTGGACAGAAAATTGCCGATCAAGTGGCAGATTTTGGCGGAAGCTGGACTTTTATAATTTCGTTTCTGGCTTTTATTATTATTTGGATTGGCTCGAATGTTTATATTTTGGTCAATAAAGGGTTCGATCCATACCCGTTTATTTTGCTGAATTTGATCTTATCCTGTATTGCAGCTTTGCAAGCGCCGGTGATTATGATGAGTCAAAATCGTCAAGAAGAGAAGGATCGAAATCGTGCTAAAAAAGACTATATGATTAACTTAAAATCGGAATTAGAAATTAGAATGATTCACGATAAAATTGATCATTTAATTATGCATCAACAGCAAGAATTAATCGAAATTCAGAAAGTGCAAATTGAGATGATGAATGATATTTTGAATAAAATTAAGAAGTAAAAAAACGATCAAAAACATCAAAGATAAAAGTGTTTGTAAAAGTAACCAACAAGCATAAAAATGATATTCAGGCTTGCTGCTTTCCAAATTATTTTTTGATAATTTCTAGACTTGTCCACAAAATATAAAACGACTAAAATCAAAAATAAAAGGGTAGTATAAACTGCCGGATACATATTAAAAGCCGCTAAAAATTCACCTTGAAAAAGTAAGAATAATGATCGCTGAAAACCGCAGCCTAAACACTCAATTCCAAAGAGCGTTTTGAACATGCAGGGGATCATATATTTTTCTAAAGACACGGTGATTTTTTTTACAATTTTACGAAAAAAATATAAGATAACATTTCAAGAGGAGGGAACTGTTATTTTAAAGTTTGCTACTTTTGAATTCTTAAACTTTAAAATATGAAAACGTTTAAAATTTTAATTATGATTCTTGCCATTTCGGTTGCGTTATATGAGCAGGTTTCGGCAGAAAAAAATATCTATATAACGGTAATTGCAATTGCAGTTTTCATGTATGGAATGATGCAGCTGAGTGCAAAAACACCAAGTAAAAACCAAGATAAAGAAGAGAAGGATGTTGACTAAAGGAGATAAGGTTTCTGTCTTAGACGAAGCCATAAACGGAACGGTGGTTTCAGTGAAAAACAACGAGGTTTTGATTGAAACTGAGGACGGATTTATGATGACATTTTTTGTCAATGAGTTGCTTAAAATTCAAGAAACCAGTAATTTAATGAATTCTATTAAAAGAATAGATTTAAATGAGATTTCAAAAGAAAAAACAGAGCCAAAACCACGTAGTTTTGTCAAAGAACGCAAAGATAAACGCGAAATTTCGGCTCCAGAATTTGATTTGCATATTGAAAAGCTGGTTCCAAATAAACGCGGAATGTCGAATTATGACATTTTAACTCTGCAGACAGAAACGGCAAAAAGACACATTGAATTTGCGATCAAAAATCGCATTCCAAAAATTGTTTTTATTCACGGTGTAGGCGAAGGAATTTTAAAAGCTGAATTGGATTTTTTATTGGGTCGTTATGATGGTATAGATTTTCAAGACGCCAATTATCAAAAATACGGACTGGGTGCGACCGAAGTTTATTTTAGACAAAACAATAAATAAACAGGTTTTTGAATCTTAAATAAACTGTTTTAAAAGCATAAAAAAATGTCCGTTTTTCATTCTGAATTTTGATTGAAATCAGTTATGAAAAACGGACGTTTTTTGTAGGAATAAAAAAAGAAGCAAGGGTCGTTTTTGAACGTTGCCCTTGCTTCTTTTTTATTTTATTTTTTACTTTTTTACTTGGTGATTTTTCCTAGAAGAAAGCTAGTTCCAAGTCTAAATTTACTGTTTCCTTTTACTAGCGAAACGTTTGCAAGAACAATAGTATGAATAAAGTTTGTACCTACTTTTTCTGTTGTAACTTGTATTTCTGCTTTTAGATCTGCGTTTGTATTTTCACCTACCCAAGTTTCATTTACAGCAGGTAACGAAGGAGTAGTTTTTTGACAAAAATAGCCAGCAGAAATACTTCCAGTCCCGCTTAAAAAAGTTCTGTAAAAAAGCTTGTTTGTAGTTGCCCCAATTGCTCCTGTTCTTGGCTTTCCTGGAGGGGTAACTACATTATCAAGTAAACTTTGATCAAAGTTTTCGATTGTTAAAGTAAAGGACGTATTGTAATTGTAAACCGTTAAATTATCAGGACAAATAAAGGCTTCACCGCTGGCAGCATTTTGAAACGTTAAATTAGCTGGAGTAACTGTAGTTTTATAATCTCCAAACGGAAATTCGGCTTCAACTTGATCTCCTGCAGGTTTTGCAAAAGTGATGTTCTGAAATACAATATTGTGGTTGTAGCCATTAATTCTTGTTGCTCCGTTTACATCAGGATCAGTTGCTATTTGTGTCGTTGTAATTACAATTTTCCCTGTTTTTCCTAACCATTCTTCAGTAACATTTGGAGTTCTTGGCGGTATGGCGCCGCAAATATTAGTAGTTTCTACTTTACCATCATAAGCTCTGTATACAACACGATATAGATTATTGTCTATGTCGTAGGTATAAACGTTAGGATCGTTTACAATTCCGTTTGCCTGTGGTAATTGAAGCAATAATGATTCTTGCGTTTTAAGTTTGTAAATTAAAGTATTAGTTGTAGGATCGCAGCTTGCCGCTGTTACATTATCAAAATCGATTGTATCTACTGTAAGGTCGCCATCGTCACAGCCGTTTAACAAAAACGCCAATAACACAAGGCTTGCATATTTTTTCATCGTAAATTTTATTTGGGTCAAAAATAGTGAAAAATTTGGCAAATGATATTTAAGATTAGACAATTGATATTTCATAACTTTGCAGCAATGAAAAAAGTATACCTCGATAACGCCTCAACAACTGCGATGCGTCCTGAAGTTATTCAGGAAATGACTAAAGTTATGACTGAAGATTTTGGTAATCCATCATCGACACATAGTTTTGGGCGAAATGCTAAAACAGTTTTAGAACTTTCTAGAAAAAGTATTGCTAAACACTTAAATTGTTCAGCTCAAGAAATCATTTTTACTTCGGGAGGAACTGAGGCTGATAACTGGATTTTGAGATCGGCAGTAGAAGATCTTAAGATAGAACGAATTATTACTTCAAAAATAGAACATCATGCCGTTTTACACGCTGTTATGGCATTGGAGGAAGAATATGGTGTTCAGGTTGATTATGTGAAGATAAATGCTGATGGAAGTCTTGATTTGACGCATTTGTCTAATTTGTTAAGCGACGAGAAAAAAACAATCGTTAGTTTAATGCATGTAAACAACGAAACAGGCACTATTTTAGACTTAGATAGAGTTGGGGTTATTTGTAAGCAATATAACGCCTTATTTCATTCAGATACGGTTCAATCAATTGGGAAAACCGAAATCGATCTGCAAAAAACTCCGGTTGATTTTATTTTAGCCAGTGCGCACAAATTTCACGGGCCTAAAGGCATTGGTTTTGCTTTTGTTCGAAAAAATTCTGGATTGCAGCCTTTGTTTTTTGGAGGCGAGCAAGAAAAAGGACTTCGCGCAGGTACCGAAGCGGTACATCAAATTGCTGGAATGGCAAAAGCCTTGTCTGTTTCTTATGAGAATTTAACTGAGGAACGCGAATATATTTCTGAGCTTAAGAAATATCTTATTGAGCAGTTAGAAACTCATTTTTCTGGTTTTAAAATTAATGGGAGAAAAGATGATTTTTATAATATCATCAATATTACACTTCCGTTTTCTTCAGATAAAACGTCGATGCTTTTGTTTAGTTTAGATATGAAAGGAATTGCTGTTTCTAGAGGAAGCGCCTGCCAATCTGGAAGTATAAAACCGTCGCATGTTTTAAAAGAAATGCTTTCAGAAGATGATTTACAACTGCCAAATCTTAGAATTTCATTCAGTCATTACAATACAAAAGAAGATATTGATTGGCTGATTGAGTCCTTGAAAGTTGTTTAGAGGTACAAAGGGGCAGAGTAGCAAAGGTTCAAAGGTCTCTTTAATGTGAAAAGTCCTTCGACTTCGCTCAGGATGACATAAAAGATCTGTCCGACTGAGCGAAGTCGAAGCCTTTTATTTTCTAATCACTTTTACCTGTGAATCGTTTGTCAGCTTTATAATTGTCGAAGGTTTTCCTGCAACTTTATCGTGATATAAATTAACCACATAATCAACTCCATTGATGATTTCAGGGTTGATATCTTTAAAAGCAATTGGAGTAGGCTGCCCTGAAATATTTGCTGATGTTGAAACCAATGGTTTTTTCATTCGCTCTAATAATTTAAAACAAAAAGGCTCTTTTACTAATCTTACCCCAAGCGAATTATCTGCGGCAATGATATTGGCAGCAACATTTCTAGGTTCATCTAAAATTAAAGTTGTTGGCTTTTCAGATAAATCTAAAATTTGCCAAGCTACCTCTGGAATGTTTTTAAAAACATTGTACATCATTTTTTCGCCATTCATTAAAACAATCATGCTTTGCGTTTCGGCACGTTGTTTCAGCTTGTATATTTTAGCAACAGCTTCAGGATTTGTAGCATCGCAGCCAATTCCCCAAACAGTATCAGTTGGGTAAAGTATAATGCCGCCTTCTTTGATTACTTCGTATGCTTTAAGTATTTCTTCGTTCATTTTGTAAAATGTAATTGGCTATTGAGATTGCAAAGGTAGCAATAAAAAAAAATAATAAATTACGATTTTGTTTACTTGGTTTGCTGTATTATTCGGTAGATTATGCTTTGTTTTTTCTTTTTGCTAAAGACATTAAAGGCAGTTCGATGTATTTAAAAGTCAGCTGACAAATTAGTATTAAAGGGAAAACAGATACCGTAATAATCGACCAAAATTCAACGTCAGTCAATGTTTTTGCTTTTTCAAAACCAACAATGTAATGAAATATAACAAACAGTAAAATACCATGAAGTAAATATAGACTGTAGGTAATTTGACCAAATTTACGCGAAAAAGCACTCGATAAAACTCCGAAAAAATTGTTTCCAGATGCGATAATCAAAAATACAATAGACGCTGCTATCAGTGGATAAGGTTTTCTGCCACTGTTGAAAAAATAGACTGAAACGGCTAATAATAACAGTGCTAATAAGGTGTACTTTTTCTGTTTTAAAATCGTACTAAACTTTTTTGTGTTTATTAATAATGCAACACAAATTCCGCCAATAAAAGGCATAAAATGTCTTAATGACGATTTGTTTATAACCATAATTATTACGGCGGTAATGGTAAAACCGATTAACGCTTTGTAGTTGATTTTTATTTTAAAGAACAATGCAATAAGAGGCAATAAAAAGTAAAAAATCCATTCGTAAGGCAATGTCCAAGTAATTCCGGCATTTAGAATAAATGTATCTTCTAAACCATTTAGGTTTGAATTTTGCTTGCTGATGTTAAAAAATATCCAAGAAAGAATGCTTTTTAAGTTTTCTAAAAACGGAACTCTAATAGTAAAATTAGTCAAGCAGGCAGTCAGAATAAAAATGATAATTACAGAGAAAAAATACATTGGAAAAAGCCTGAAAAATCTTGATTTAAGATAGTTTGACCAATCAATTTCTCCCGTTTTATTATTGAGTAATTTGGTTGTAAATAAAAAAGCAGTAATTATAAAAAAGAAAACAACAGTAGTTTCTCCAAATTGATTGAATAAATTTGATTCTGGATCTTCCCAATTTTCAGTTTTTAAATATACCTGCCATATATAACTATGGTGCAAGAAAACAAAAAAGGCTAAATAACCTCGCAATCCATCAATTTCGGGATAACTAACATCAGTTAACTTTATTTTTACTAATCGATTAATTGCTACAACAGATAATACTAAAGCAATTAAGGCGGCAATTATAATCAGAGAAAAGGTAAAATTCATTTTGTTTTTGCATGTTGAATAACACCAAAGTTTGACAATGGCTAGGTGGTATTTTTATTCTGATGCAAACATACAGAATGATTAATTAAAATTGAACGAATTACAGCGTGTTTTTTTGTGTATTTAAGAGGTATAAATTGGTTAATAAAAGCATAAAATAAATGAACAACACGGTATGAGATCGTCAAATACGTTCAGTTTTTAATAATGAAAGGCTTTAAAATATGAAAGATTTACTTGAGATTTTTAAAAATTACATTTTCGCACCATCCTTCGATAGTATATTGGTGTAAGATAGAATCTGGGATTTTTTCGTATTCGTTTTTAAAAAAATCAGCAGAAATTACAGGATTCTTTTCATCAATAATAAGGATGTTATTAGGATTATAAAAATCGTAATTTTTGATGTCAGAGTTCGTAGTAATTAATTTTTTATCTAAACCTAAACTTTCAAAAACTCTAAAAGTTAACCCAATTTGACCAATTCTGTTAATGTCCAAAAGTACTTTTGAGCGGCTGATATAGTCGTTTACTTCAGATAATGGCATATGTTTGTTGATATAAGTAATGGTATTATCAACAGGTTTTCGTTTTTTATCGTAAACAATAAATTTAAATTTTATTGTTTTAGATTTTAGCTCATCAGCGATTCGAATTAAAATTGGCAGTCTTTTATCGATTGAGCTAATATTGAAAACATCATATTCAAAATCGGCGTTGCTGCTTAAAGAAACGTTGTTATTGTAAATCCAATTTGGAGCAAATTTTAGATTAAATTTCGCACAGTCATCTTTTTCGAACGAAAAAACGTCATCAAAACAATGGAGAACTCGTTTAATTTTTGGACAGCGATAAATATTGTCGTTAAAGAAGCCAATAGATTTTTTAGTATATTTTTTAAATTCAAGAATACTTTTAGGATCTATAAAATCACCTTTTATAGTTAAAATAACATCTTGAATTTCTTTGTTTTCCTCTAAACGGTTTAAAATTTCTTTACCAAAATGCTGGTGTTTTAGGTTTGGTTTGTTTAAAGCCTTTAAAATAAAATTGTAAGCCTTGTGTAATACAGTTGGATATTTGTATTTGAAGGTGTTAAAATCGATATGCTTAACTATATGTCCTTGTTTTTCTAGCGTTGAAGCAATATGTTTATTGAGTCCCCAATTGTCAAGACTTATTAGTGTAATACGCATTATCGATATTTTTTTTTTATTAGATGGTAAAACTAACTAAATTTGCTGAAACATTTTTTATGATCTTAAGATTAAATCGAGGGTATGAAAAATTCGAAAATGAGATTGTCGAGTTTATTCAGTTTTTTGACACCAAAGGAGAAGACTTCGTTATTGGTCAGCGTAATCAGATAAAACTTTTTGATTTTAACAATCAAAAAATAAATATCAAATCGTTTAAGGTTCCACATCTTATTAATAAAATCGCCTATAAATATTTCCGAAAATCAAAAGCAAAACGTTCTTATGAGTTTGCAAATGAATTATTAGAATTAGGCGTAGGAACACCAAAACCAATCGCTTACGCCGAGTTTTCTTCGATTATAGGTTTAGAGAAAAGTTTTTATATCAGCGAACAGCTTCAATGTGATCTGACTTATAGAGAGCTGGTTGAAATTCCAGATTTTCCTGATCGCGAGAATATTCTAAGACAATTTACCAGATTTAGTTTTGATCTTCATGAAAAAGGAATTGAGTTTTTAGATCATTCGCCAGGAAATACTTTGATTAAAAAGAATGCTGAGGGGAATTATGATTTCTTTTTAGTGGATTTAAATAGAATGGAATTTCATAAGACAATGAGTTTTGAAATGCGCATGAAAAATTTATGCCGTTTAACTCCTCTTGAAGAAATGGTTGCGGTAATGAGTAACGAATATGCTAAATTATATTCGGAATCTGAAGAAAGAATTTTTGAGTTGTTGTGGAAATATACTTCTGATTTTCAGGAGAAGTTTTACAGGAAAAAACGCTTAAAGAAGAAACTTAAATTTTGGAAGAAGTAAGTTCTTGCAGTTTTTTGTAACGAACAAAAACGCTATAAGCATTTAGGTAGCAAATAGTAATACCATTGATGCCGTCGAGAAAACCAAGACGAATTAAAAATTGGTATAGAAAAGTATATAAAGGGTGAAGAATCATTAAAATATAAGATGATTTTTGCCCTTTTTTTAGTTTTTCATTCGCCTTCAAAATTCCGTAATTATACATTTTCGACTTGTAATCTTGATACGAAGTATAAGAAAAGTGAATGATTTTGTTCTTTAAAATCGAAGTTTGACCATTTACGATTAACTTTTCATGAACCATTCTTTCGGCATTGTATCTGCAATCTGATTTTTTAAAAAGTCTAAAAATCTTATCGGTCTGCCAGCCGCTAAAGTTTAACGGCTTATTCTTGAACATAAAAGTTCGATATATCAAATAAGCACTTGCAGTATTATTGCTGTTTATTGTCGAGATAATTTCAGTTTTTAATTCTGAAGTCAATCGTTCATCGGCATCAATAAATAAAACCCAAGAATTTCTAGCTTGATCTAAAGCAAAATTACGTTGAGCAGTATAGTTTGTAAAATGATTCTGAATCAATTTTACATTCTGAAAAGATTTGACTATAGCAACTGTTTTATCAGTACTATATGAGTCAACTACGATAATTTCATCAGCAAAATCAATATCTTCAAGCAGAGATTTTATATATCGTTCCTCGTTGAGTGTAATTATTAGAACCGATAATTTTTGCTCGTTATTAATTTGCATAATGATATCCTGAGTATTCTCAGTTTTTGTACTCTTGAAAATAAGTTTCTAATTTTTCAAGCATTAAAGGCAAAGGATATTCAGCATAATACTCAAAAGTATGCTCTTTTATGTATTGTTCTGTGTGCTGCTCGTAAATTTCAGGTTTTAAATCTTTTAAATGAATAGAAGCATTTTTGGCTTCATTCTCAAATATTTGCCAAGTTTCTTTTCTAACAGAAGGTGTAAATATAGAAAACGTTGGAATTTCAAGTGCTTTTGCCATGTTTACCGCGCCGCCTTCATTTCCTATAAGCATTTCGCATTGTGATAGAAGTGCTAAAAAAGAACGTAATTCAGTACAATATAAATCAAAAGCAATGTGTTTTTTTGTTTCCTCACTGCAATAATTATAGACTTCCTGAGCAAGATCTTTTTGATCTGGAACATAATTAAAGATGATAGAAGCATTGGTTTTGGCTACTGTAAAATCAATAATTTTTGCCATTCCCTCAAGCGGATAAGTTTTGTAAACCTCGCTTCCTAGAATTCCAAACATGATTAAGGGTTTGCTGGTGTCAATGTTATGACTTTTTAAAAGATTTTTGGCATCATTAATTTCAGATTCTTTTAAAAAGATTTTAGGCTTTACGTCTGTGATTTTTTCAGAAATAAAAGGCTTTAAAAGTAATAATCGGTTTTCGATTGCAAGACCGTGTTCCGATTTTACTGCATCAAATCGCTCATAACTGTGATTGTAAAAAATGCTCGAATACCATTTATGATAAGAAACTTTATATTTTGCTCCAGAGAACAGCGTAATTAAATTTGTTTCTAATTTGCTGTAAACATCAATTACAGCATTGTATTTTTTTCTGCGAATTTGAAAAATAAATTTAAATAAGGAAGGAATTGACTTTCTAACCTTATTTGTTAATACAATAACATTGTCAATATTTGGATTTTCTTTTAGAACATCAACAGAATTCGGGTAGCACATATAATCTATAGTGGAGTCTGGATATTTTGTTTTTAGATTATTACAAATTATTGTACTCGTTAATACGTCTCCAATTCTTTTTTGCTGAATGACTAATATTTTCATTTATTTCTTTAATTCAATTTGAGGCTAAATTACAAACTATTTTATGATGTGTGCAAGCTCATAGTTAAGAATAGGATAAAACTAATCTAAAAGTTATCTTTGCATTTAAACAAATCGAATTTTAGAATGGAAATAAGCGGCTTAGTTATTACTTTTAATGAAGAGAAAAATATAGGAAAATGCATTGATGCTTTGTTAAAAGTTTGTAATGAAGTAATTATTGTAGATTCTTTTAGTAAAGATCGTACAGTAGAAATTGCCAAAGAAAAAGGAGCAATTGTTATTGAACAAGCTTTTTTGGGCGACGGACCACAACGTACTCATGGTTTGCCATACTGCAAAAATGATTGGATTTTAAATCTTGATGCGGATGAATTTTTAGATAAAGACGCTGAAGAGTTTATTCTGAATAAAAAATATCTTGAAGGAAATTATGATGCATTTAGTTTTCGAGTAAAAAATTTCTTAGGCGATAAATTGATCAATTTTTCGGGATGGTATCCAGATCATAAAGTTCGTTTTTTCAATAAACAAACAGCGCATCCTTCTGATTCAAAAGTGCATCAAAAAATAATTACTCAAAATGAGAAAAAAGTTGCGGTTCATATTTTGCATTACGGCTGGGATTCTTTAGATCAAATAATTGCTAAAAAGAATCAATATTCTGGCTGGCATGCGCAGCAATTATTCGATCAAGGAAAAAGAGTAAATGCTTTTAAACCAGTACTTAATGGCGCCGTTGCATTTATTCGCTGTTATTTCTTTAAAAAAGGTGTTTTTAATGGTATCGACGGACTTACAATTGCAATGATTCAAAGCTTTTTCTCTTATATAAAATATGCAAAGCTTTTAAAACTTCAAAAAAAGCAATAATTATGGAGCATCAAGATTGAAATTATTAAAGATGCTCCATAAATATTTTTAACTATAATTTATTGCAGACAATCTCAATGTCTGCTTTTTTTGTTTATAAAAATAAGGTTTACAGTTATTATAAACATACGGAATCTTCTGTAAATCAACTTCGATTATTAACAAATTATATGTTTTTTTACTAGCTGGATTCTTATTTTTAGGTTAAGAAATATTTTTTTTGTGAATAATAATACTATTAATGTTAGATTTGCAAAAAAATTGCAAAAGTAAATGTCAAAGCTGCCCATTTTAATGTATCATAATGTTGTTGAAGATGAAGCAAAATCTTTGAATTTATCTATTTCTGTGTCAAAGTTAGAGGCACAGTTTAAATTTCTTTGCGATAATAATTACACAACATTTCATTTTAAGGATTTAGACAATTTAAAGGAATTACCTTCAAAAAGCATTATTATTACTTTTGATGATGTTACCGAATGTCAGCTCTTATATGCTGTGCCTTTACTCGAAAAATACCAATTAAAAGCTTCTTTTTTTATACCTTTTACTTACGTTGGAAATTTTGATTATTGGATAGAAGGAAAAGAAAAGATAATGAGTGCCGAACAATTAAGAGGATTAGACCGTAATCTTATTGAGTTGGGGTATCATTCTTTTGAACATAAAAAATACAGTTCATTATCTAAAGAGGAACTGGAAGCTGATTTTATTAAATCGAATAATTTTATACTAGAAAACCAATTAGATATAAAGCCTGTTTTAGCATATCCTTTTGGAAATTATGCTAAGAAAGACGCGCAATTTGCTGTTTTTGAAAAAATAATGCGCGATAATGGTATCAAATATGGTTTACGAATAGGAAACAGGGTGAATAAATTTCCTTTTAAAAACAACTATTTAGTAAAAAGAATAGATATAAAAGGAGAAGATAGTTTATTAAAATTTAGATTAAAACTGAAAATAGGAAAGCTTAAGATTTTTTAGAGAATATGGAAATTAGTGGGTTAGTAATTACCTATAATGAAGAAAAGTATATAGGTAAATGTATTGATGCTTTGTTCAGAATTTGTGATGAAGTAATTGTTATAGATTCATTAAGTGTTGATAATACGGTTAAAATTGCAGAAGAAAAAGGGGCTAAAGTTATCTCGCAAGCTTTTTTAGGCGATGGCCCTCAAAGAATTCATGGACTGCCTTATTGTAAAAACGACTGGATTTTAAATCTAGATGCTGATGAAATTTTGGCAGAAGATGCTGAGAAATTTATATTATCTAGAAAATATGAAGATCAACATTTTGATGTTTATGCCTTTAGTCTTTATAACTATTTGGGAAATAAGTTAATAAATTTTTCTGGCTGGTATCCTGATAAAACGTCGCGTTTTTTTAATAAAAAAACGGCATCTCCATCAAAAGACAGTGTTCATCAAAAGGTTTCAGGAAACAATAAAATCCATTTGAAAGTTCATGTTCACCATTATGCATGGGAGGATTTTGATCAGCTTATCAGGAAGAAAAATTTATATTCGACTTGGCACGCGCAGCAGCTTTTTGAACAGAATAAAAAGGTTAATAGTTTTAAACCAATATTAAACGGTTTGGTAGCTTTTATAAGATGCTACTTTTTTAAAAAAGGTTTTTTGAATGGATTGGATGGTCTTACATTCGCAATGATTCAGAGCTTTTTTTCCTATATGAAATATGCTAAGCTTTTAAAGCTTCAGGAAGCAAATAAGAAACAGAAATAAGTATAAAAAAAGGAATGAATTTTAAAAACTCATTCCTTTTTCTTATTTGTAAAACTATAAATTAAACAGCAACATCGTATTCACGAAGTGCATTGTTTAGTGAAGTTTTTAAATCTGTAGAAGGTTTACGAGTACCAATGATTAAAGCACATGGAACTTGAAATTCTCCGGCAGCAAACTTTTTAGTATAACTTCCAGGAATTACTACTGAACGAGCAGGAACAAAACCTTTCATTTCAACAGGCTCATCACCAGTAACGTCGATAATTTTTGTTGAAGCAGTTAAACACACATTAGCACCAAGAACAGCTTCTTTACCTACGTGAACTCCTTCTACAACAATACAACGAGAACCAATAAAAGCACCGTCTTCAATAATAACCGGAGCAGCTTGCAATGGTTCAAGAACACCGCCAATACCAACTCCACCGCTTAAGTGAACGTTTTTACCAATTTGAGCACAGCTTCCAACAGTTGCCCAAGTATCTACCATAGTTCCTTCATCTACATAAGCACCAATATTTACATAACTTGGCATTAAGATTACACCGCTCGAAATGTAAGCTCCATAACGTGCAACAGCATTTGGTACTACACGAATTCCTTTTTCAGCATAATTTCTCTTTAGTAACATTTTGTCGTGGTATTCAAAAATACCAGACTCCCATGTTTCCATTTTTTGAATTGGGAAATACATTACAACAGCTTTTTTTACCCATTCGTTTACCTGCCATTTATCGCCAACTGGTTCAGCAACACGTAATTTTCCAGCGTCAACTAATTCGATAACTTCTCTAATAGCATCAGTTGTTGTAGTTTCTTGTAATAAAGCTCTGTTTTCCCAAGCTTGTTCAATTATAGTCTGTAAAGAATTCATAGTGTTTAATTTTTGGCAAAGATAAGGTATTTGAGTAAATGCAAAAAAGAGAAAGCCTTTTGAAGATGTTATATATTTAACTTTTTGTTTGTATTTTGATAAATAATAAAAAAGCAATAAGATAAAAATTGAAATTATGAGCCGCTAAAAGTTTTTTTAATATCAAAATATGACAAAAATCAGATTTTGCTTTTTTTCTTCTGTCTAATTTCGCGACATAATTCCAGAGCAATTTTGTAAGGAAATTAAGCGTACAATCCAAAACAAATAATATAAGCAGAAAAATGATGAATCAAGAAAATCAACTTCAAAATCGAATTCCAGTTATAGATAAAGAGGTTACGTGGGACAAGACACAAGTAATTATGAGTAAAACAAATGCGTTTGGTATTATCGAATATGCCAATGAAGTTTTTGTTGATGTTTCTGGTTATGAAGATTACGAATTAATGGGACAGCCGCATAATATCATTCGTCACCCAGATATGCCAAAGGTCATTTTTAAAGTTTTATGGGAAAATCTTAAAGCTGGAAAAAACTTTCATGCAATTGTAAAGAATTTAGCGAGATCTGGACGTTATTACTGGGTTATTACCGATTTTGAGATTGCAAAAGATGAAAACGGAGTCATTATGAACTATTTTGGAAGAAGACAAGCCGTTCCGCAAGAAGTTATTTCACTGCATATTGAACCATTGTACAAAAAACTGCTGCAAATAGAAGCTGCAAGCGGTGTTGAATACAGTGAGAAATATTTAATTGGATTTCTAGAGGAAAAAAAGAGAACTTATGTAGAGTATATAAAAGAGTTGATATACGAGCACGAAAAAACACAATCTAAGTTTGCGAATTACGAAGAGAAAGAAAAAGAAGACGAGGAGGAAGAGGAAGAAAGAGGCTTTTTTAGAAGACTGTTTAATAGATAGATATATTTTTTTAGTTTTAAATATTTTTGGTGAGGTCCGTTCTGAGTTTTTCAGAACGGATTTTTTATTGGTAAATAATTTTGATAGGAAGGTTAAAGTTAAAAGGCTTGTAAAAGGTTATATTTGCATTTTCTTCAAAAGTTTCTTTTTTAATTGTCGTTTACAAAATTTAGATAATATGCCTAGAATCCTCTCATTAGATTACGGACAAAAACGTACAGGAATTGCTGTTACTGACGAAATGCAGATTATTGCATCAGGATTAACTACCATTCCAACTCATACTTTAATTGATTTTCTAAAAGATTATTTCGCTAAAGAAAAAGTAGAAGCAGTTTTAATAGGCGAGCCAAAACAAATGAATGGCGAGCCATCTCAAAGTGCATCGGTAATTAAAGGTTTTGTGACTCATTTTTCAAATATTTTTCCCGAAATGAAAGTAATTCGTGTTGACGAACGATTTACTTCAAAAATGGCATTCCAGACCATGATCGACAGTGGATTGAGTAAAAAGCAAAGACTGAATAAAGGTTTAATTGATGAGATTTCGGCAACAATTATGCTTCAGGATTATCTTTCTTCAAAGCGTTTTTAGGTTTATTTCTGATTAATTTCACATTTTTGGAAAAATTTATAATTTTCTAACTTTTATCATGTAAAAATTAGTTTTTTTTTGCGATTGAAAAAGGTACCTTTGCACTTTAAAAACAAATTACTGTTATGCCTGACAATACAATACGTTCCAATAGTGAAGTAGTGCTTATTGGAGCTGGAATTATGAGTGCAACTCTTGGATTAATTTTAAAAGAGCTGCAACCAGATATTAAAATTGAAATTTATGAAAGATTAGATGTGGCTGCTGCCGAAAGTTCCGATGCTTGGAACAATGCAGGAACCGGACACTCTGCCTTTTGTGAATTAAATTATACCCCAGAAAAGGCTGACGGAAGTATTGATCCAAAAAAAGCAATTAGTATTGCTGAATCTTTTGAAATTTCCCGCCAGTTTTGGTCTTATTTGGTACAACAAAACAAAGTACCTTCTCCAGAAAATTTTATAAAAAGTGTTCCTCATATGAGTTTTGTTTGGGGAGATAAAAATGTAGAATACCTTAAAAAGAGATTTAAAGCACTTCAAAGTAATCCTATTTTTTCTGAAATGACATTCAGTACTGATTTTAATCAGTTAAAAGAATGGATGCCATTAGTAATGGAAGGCAGAGCGGCTGATGAAAAATTAGCAGCTACTCACATGGAAATTGGTACCGATGTTAATTTTGGTGCGCTGACAAGAAGCATGTTTAATTATCTTGAAAAATTAGACGGCGTTAATTTATACTTCAATCACGAGGTTAAAAAATTAAAACAACGTGAGGATAAATCTTGGAGAATTAAAATCACAGATTTATCAACAGGTCAAAAGCGAAAAGCATATACTAAATTTGTATTTATTGGAGCTGGTGGAGGTTCATTGCCTTTATTGGAAAAAGCAAATGTTCCTGAAGGAGCAGGTTACGGAGGATTTCCAGTAAGCGGACAATGGTTGAAATGTACAAATCCAGATGTTATTGCAAAACATCAGGCTAAAGTTTATGGAAAAGCAAGCGTGGGAGCACCGCCAATGTCAGTTCCACATATTGATACACGTGTAATCGATGGTGAAAAAGCATTGTTGTTTGGTCCTTTTGCAGGATTCTCAACACGATTCTTGAAAAATGGTTCGTATTTAGATCTTCCATTATCGATAAAAGCAAACAACTTAATTCCTATGCTTTCTGCAGGATATCATAATATTCCTTTAACAAAATATCTAATTGAGCAAGTTCGTCAATCTCCAAAAGACAGAATGAAAGCACTTCGTGAATATTTGCCAAGCGCTCGTTCTAAAGATTGGAAATTAGAAAAAGCAGGACAACGTGTTCAGGTTATTAAAAAAGGTGAAGATGGAGGGGGAGTCCTAGAATTTGGTACCGAAGTTATCAGTACGCACGACGGAAGTTTAGCTGTTTTATTAGGAGCTTCTCCTGGAGCATCTACTGCAGTTGCCATTATGATTGATTTAATTGGAAGATGTTTTACAAATCAAATTAAAACACCAGAATGGGAAGCAAAAATGAAAGAAATTATTCCTTCTTATGGAAAAACGCTTAATGACAAACCAGAGCTTTTAGCAGAGCTTAGAAAAGAAACTGCCGAAGTTTTGAAATTGAATAATTAGAGTCAATTTTTATATAAAAAACAACAAATCCAGATGAATTAATCTGGATTTGTTGTTTTTAGTTCTTTTGTAATTTTTAATATTTTTTCTGCAAGATTGCTCATCCAAATTAATTGCTCAATAACCATCTGGGCTTCCTGCATTTTTGCTTGACGTGTTTCCTTGTCTAGTTCATCATCAGCAGCAAGGCGAGAAAAATTTCTACGTTTAAGCTCTTCAAACTGCAGTGTGACATCTTCTTTGTCAAAAAAAGTATCCGTAATAACAGCTTCATTTCTTAAAATTGAAATGGAATGTTCTAAGTTTGAAAGAATAGTTTTTATAATGTAATTGAAAGATTCTGAAGCCGAGGTTGTTTGATGTGACTGTATGTACGTCGATAAAGACGCTAAAGCCGATAAAAAAGAATGATTTAAAACCACTAGTTTGTTTACCAAAGGCATTGTTTTTTGTTTAGATTTCGGCTCTTGCATCATCCTTTGAAAAGAAGTCATTAAATTACCAGTCTCAACAAATGCATTCTTTCTCGCTAATTTATAAGAAGTCGGAACTTCACCTTTTTTATTATAGAAATCAGCAATTTCTTTTAGATAATTTCTGTTTGCTCTAATCGAATTCTCAATATGAATAGGTGTATTTAAAAATTCCCAAGCCGGCCATAAAAATTGATTGGCGATAAAAGCCAAAGTAGCACCAGCAAGCGAATCGAGTATTCTAAATTGAATTACTTCAACAACATTTGGCGTCAAAATTCCGTAAATAAAAACAACGTACATCGTTACAAACGTCGCGCTTATTTTGTAGTTAATTTGAGTAAACGAAATTCCGAGAAGCATACAAATAATCGAGAAAATACTCAAAACAACATGATTTTGAATAAGCGATACGATTCCAAATGCCAAAAGCCCTCCTAAAATAGTTCCAAAAATTCTATTATAAGATCGTTCTTTAGTTAAACCATATCCTGGGCGCATAATTACAACTATAGTTAGCAGAATCCAGTAATTATTTTGAAGATGTAATAATTGACCAAGGATAAAACCACACAAAATAGTTACCGTCAAGCGAATCGAGTGTCTGAATATTGACGATGAATAACTTAAGTTTTCAATTAAAGTTCGCAGCGGATAATATTGCGGCGTTAAGAATTTTTCTAATTCTTTGTCTTTATCTTTTAATTTATAAGACTGCATTGCCAGCGATAACGCACGTTGAATAGTTTTAATTTTCCCAACTTGATTTTTGGCATATTTCAGCATATTAGTAAGCATTAATACGCCTTCGGCAGCTTCTTCTTTGCCTAAACTCTTTTCATAATCAAAAATCGCAAATTCAAGAGCATCAAGTTCATTTTTTAAATCATTTTTGTCAACATAAACAGCAATATGTTGCACGTTTTTAGAAAGTTTCTTTAAAGTTGATGCCAGCTTATACGCTACATTTTGATAAGTGCGTAAAACTTCAGGGTGTTTGTTGAACTTTTCATGAATCTTATTGTGGTCAAAAGAAGTATACAAAGCAAGTTCTTGAATTTCTACTAAGGTTATAAAAACCAGCAGCATTTTTCTATTTTGGCTTGTTGTTCCTGACGCATTTTGATTTCCAATCAGCATTTTTCTTAAATCCTCATGAATCAAATTAAGATCAACTTGTATCGCCAGCTGTTTTTCGATTATTTTTTCACGATTTGCTTCGGGATTCCATAAATCACCTCTAAGTTTTAAGTATTTAGACGTTAGCTTTATGCCTTCTGCAATTTGCAGTTCGATATATTTATAAGGTTGTACAAAGTGAAAAACTAATGAAACAATTAAGTATAAAATTCCTCCAACAAAAATAAAACCTGAATATTGAAAAGCTTCCCATCCTTCATGTAAATGACCAAAGGATAATGAAATCGATAATAAAGCAGAAAACGAAACCAATGTTGCTCTCTGACCATATACTGAAATCATGGAGCATATAAACAATAAAAATCCTAAAAAAGGATAAAATAAATAAGGATGCGGATAGGCAAGATTTACTAATAAATTAACACCCGAAACAATAAAGGAAGCAACAATAAGACCTTTTATTTTATGACTTAAAGAGCTCGGAATATCACTGGGATAGGTATAAAATGCACCTAATGCGATTGTAAAACCTATTTCGAAATGTCCTAAAAAATTTAAAATTAAAACGGGTACAACTGAGGCGATGGTTACTTTTGACGCATTTAAAAAAGAAGTACTATTTGTGAATTTCGAGATACGTTCAAGCATAAAGTGAGGTTTACTAGCAAAGGTAAGAATTGTACGAACTATTTTGGCATAATTATAGCTGAGTTTTTAGAAGCATCCAAAATATATCATAAATATAGGTTTAAAATTATTCATTGACTATTTTTTACTATTTTTGCCAGCTGAAATATAAGAACCCAATATAGGGTTTTTGTTAGATAAAACATTAAACAATAACAAATGATTTTACCAATTGTAGGATATGGCGACCCAGTTTTAAGAAAAGTGGGAACAGCGATTACGCCAGATTATCCAAACTTAAAAGAGACATTAGCAAACATGTATGAAACCATGTATAATGCATATGGAGTTGGGCTTGCTGCACCGCAGGTTGGCCTGCCAATTCGTGTGTTTGTTATTGATACAACTCCTTTTAGTGACGATGAGGATTTATCATCAAATGAGCAGAAAGATTTGAAAGGTTTTAAAAAGACTTTCATCAATGCAAAAATCATTAAAGAAGAAGGTGAAGAGTGGAGTTTTAATGAAGGATGTTTAAGTATTCCGGATGTTCGCGAAGATGTTTATAGAAAACCAACGGTTACAATCGAATATTGCGAAGAGGATTTTGTAATGAAAACAGAAGTTTTTGATGGTTTAATTGCCAGAGTTATTCAGCATGAATATGATCATATCGAAGGTGTTTTATTTACAGATAAAATATCATCTTTGAAAAAACGTTTGATTCAGAAAAAATTGAAAAACATTACTGAAGGCAAAACATTTCAAGAATATAGAATGAAATTTGCTGCTGCTAAAAAAGGAAGATAAATGTTCTGAATAATTTAGAACATAAAAAAATATAATAAAATTCTTAATACTAATTTTAATAAACATGAATTTAGACAAAATTTTAGCCATTTCTGGGAAACCAGGTTTATATGTATTGAAAGTACAGACTCGTACAGGTTTTGTGGCAGAATCATTATTAGACGGAAAAAAAATTACTGTAAACTTAAAAAGTAATGTAAGTTTATTATCAGAAATTTCAATTTATACATACGAAGGAGAAAAACCATTGACTGAAGTTATGCAAAAAATTGCTGCTAAAGAAAATAAAGGTCAAGCTATTTCGCACAAAGAAGATAACGCAACATTAAGCGCTTATTTTAAAGAAATTTTGCCAGAATATGATGAAGAAAGAGTTTATCCTTCTGATATTAAAAAAGTATTAAACTGGTACAATACACTTCAAGCTAAAGGTTTGGTTACTGATTTAGCACCAGCTGCTGCAGAAGCTCCAGAAGAAACTCCAGCAGTAGAAGAGAAAGTAAAAAAAGCTCCAGCTGCTAAAAAAGCAAAAGCTCAGAAAGAAGAATAATAGTTTTTCTGAATTTAAATATTAATCCTGTTGAGATGTTTTCTTGACAGGATTTTTTACTTTTACAATCACTTGCCTGAAACATAAAAACAAGAAAAAATGAGCAAAGAACTTCAATTAAAAGCTTTTGAAAGATTATTAATTATAATGGATGAGCTTCGTGAGCAATGCCCGTGGGATAAAAAACAAACATTGCAAACGTTAAGACATTTAACGATTGAAGAAACTTACGAATTGGGTGATGCTATTTTAGATAATGATTTGAATGAAGTAAAAAAAGAACTGGGTGATTTACTGCTTCACATTGTTTTTTATGCAAAAATAGGTTCAGAAACAAATGATTTTGATATTGCTGATGTATGTAATGAAATTTGTGATAAATTAATTCATCGCCATCCTCATATATACAGCGACACAGTTGTGAAAGATGAAGAAGAAGTAAAACAAAACTGGGAAAAGCTTAAGCTGAAAGAAGGTAAAAAATCAGTTTTAGAAGGCGTGCCAAGAAGTCTTCCTGCGTTAGTAAAAGCAAGCCGTATTCAAGATAAAGTAAAAGGTGTTGGTTTTGATTGGGAAGAACCACATCAAGTTTGGGATAAAGTTCAAGAAGAATTAGAAGAACTGCAAGTGGAAGTTAAATCTGGTGATCAAGATAAAATTGAAGCCGAATTTGGAGATGTTCTATTCTCAATGATAAATTATGCCCGCTTTTTAAATGTTAATCCTGAAGATGCTCTAGAACGTACTAATAAAAAATTCATCAAGCGCTTTCAATATTTAGAAAGTAAAGCGGGTGAATTAGGAAAACCTTTAATGGATATGACTTTAGCAGAAATGGATGTTTTTTGGAACGAAGCAAAAAAGCAATAAATTATTCTGCCATTTTTTTTAAGGCTTTAATATTTTTAAGCATAATTTTTTTTCCAACAAGCTCGATTAAGTCTAGTTTATTAAAATCAGATAATAAACGGATACAGCTTTCAGTTGCTGTACCAATTATTCCAGCTAATTCCTCTCTTGTAAGTTGTACTTTTAAGGTTTTGTCTGTGTTTTCACCAAAACCTTCATGCAATTGAAGTAAAGTTTCTGCTAAACGCTGTTTTACAGTTTTTTGAACTAAAGCAATTTTATCATTCTCAGATTCTTTTAAATCTTCGCAGACAGACTGCATCAAATTCAAAGAGAATTGATTGTTTGTATTAAAGAAATGTATGATTTCGTTTTTAGGAATAAAGCAAACTTCCATATCTGCAACCGCTTTTGCAGTTAAGTTTGCAGGTTCGTTGCTGATCATTGAACGCTGTCCTAATAATTCACCAGATTTTACCAGTTTTACAATCTGATCTTTTCCGTTAGCGCTTAATTTAGAAAGTTTTCCAACACCATCTTTCACACAAAATACACCATTGGTAACTTCGCCTTCTTCAAAAATAGCTTCGCCTTTTTTAATTGTATAGGTAGTTTTGCTGCTAGCCAATTTTACAACTTCATCTTTACTGAGGGCTTTTAGAGAAGAAAGCTGTCTTACGATACATTGATCACATTTACTCATGGCAAAAAAATTTAGTGCAAAATTAACCAATATTGACGTTTAATACTAGTAATATCGTTTAAAATATCTATAAAAAAGAGGATGACGTAATTTGGCAGTTTTATTTTCATTAAATTAGAATTCTATTTCATTTTAATATGATAATTGTCATAGTAAAAAGAGGGACTTATTTTGAATATTTGTTGTATTAAAAAAAAACAAATTATGATTGAGCAGAGTTGTTTTCATTGCGGACTAACTATTCCTAAAAATGAAGAAATCAATTTTGATGAAAAAGAGTTTTGTTGCACCGGCTGTAAAACGGTTTACGAAATTTTCAGTTTTCATGATTTGACCTGTTATTACGATTTTCAAAAATCACCGGGAGCAACGCCGCAAGATATTCAGGGAAAATATGATTTTTTAGATAATGAAGCAATCCTTTCAAAAGTTTTAGAATTTCAGGAAGGAAATACCTCAATAGTTTCATTAAGTATTCCACATATTCATTGTAGTTCATGTATCTGGATTCTAGAAAATCTTAACCGTCTTGAAACAGGAATAAGCACTTCGCAGGTTAATTTTCCTGAGAAAAAAGTTCGAATTACCTTCAATTCAGAGGTAGTTTCACTAAAGTCAATTGTTTATTTATTAAGTTCAATAGGTTATGAACCTTATATAAGTTTAGAAAATTATGAAACAGGAAAAAACAATGTCGACAGAAGTTTAACGTATAAGCTTGGTGTTGCCTTTTTTTGTTTTGGAAACATCATGCTTCTTTCATTTCCTGAGTATTTTGAAATAAAAGAATTTTGGCTGGATAATTACAAACCCTTTTTCAGAATCTTAATTTTTGTTTTGGCATTGCCAAGTTTCTTATATTCTGCAAGTGGATATTACGTTTCAGCTTATAAAAGCATAAAATCAAAAATGCTTAATATAGATATTCCAATTGCTTTAGGAATCATCGTAATGTTCATTCGGAGCACTTTTGATATGGTGATGAATTACGGTCCTGGCTTTTTTGATAGTCTAACAGGGTTAGTATTCTTTATGCTGCTTGGAAAAATGTTTCAAATTAAAACGTATAGTTTTTTAAGTTTTGAACGCGATTTTAAATCTTATTTCCCTATTGCAGTTACTCGTATAAATCCAGATTTATCTGAAGAAAGTGTTCCTATTTATGATGTTTTAAAAGGAAATCGTTTGTTGATACGAAATCAAGAATTAATTCCTGTTGATGGAATTTTAATAAGCGAAAAGGCCGAAATTGACTATAGTTTTGTGACTGGAGAAGCAGATCCTATTATTAAGAAGTCTGGAGATAAAGTATTTGCCGGCGGAAAACAGATTGGAAAAGTTATTGAAATGGAAGTACTGCAATCTGTTTCGCAAAGTTATCTAACGCAATTATGGAGTAATGAAATATTTCAGAAAAAAGTACTTCAAAAGCATAAAACGATTACCGATGCCATAAGCCGCTATTTTACTCCCATTTTATTATTGATTGCCTTTGCAGGTTTTGGTTATTGGATTTTTATCGATGCAACTACAGCATTTAATGTTTTTACAGCGGTTTTAATTGTAGCCTGTCCTTGTGCGCTTGCATTAACTGCTCCATTTACTTTTGGTAATATACTGCGTATAATGGGTAAACAAAAAATGTACTTAAAAAATGCATTGGTTATTGAGCAATTAGCAAAAGTTGATACTATAGTTTTTGATAAAACAGGAACTATTACCACCAATAAAAAGTCAAATATCTTATATGAAGGAAAAGAAATTTCGAAAGAAAATTATATCCTGATAAAAAATGTTCTTCGTGGTTCAAACCATCCGTTAAGTCGTATGTTATATGACTTTTTACCTGATCAAGATCGAGTTAAAATTGATGAATTTGCGGAGATCACAGGTAAAGGAATTTTGGCTGTAGTTAATAATCGCACAATAAAAATCGGATCAGCTTCTTTTGTAGGGAATCCAGGTTTAAATGCGTCAGAAATAGAACGAACCGCACTGCATATTAAGATTGACGACTTGTATTACGGACAGTTTGTGTTTCAGAATAAGTATAGGGAAGGTTTAGAAAAACTTTTTGCAACACTAAGCAGAGATTATAATATTAAAGTTCTTTCAGGAGATAACGATGGAGAAAGAGCCAATCTAGAAGCTATTTTACCTAAAAATACAGAACTGGTTTTTAATCAAAAGCCCGAACAAAAGCTTGATTTTATTAAAAAACTGCAAGATTCAGGAAAGAACGTGATGATGGTTGGCGATGGACTGAATGATGCCGGCGCATTAGCACAGAGTAACGTAGGAGTGTCAGTTTCTGAAAACGTTAATGTTTTTTCGCCAGCTTGCGATGCTATTTTGGATGCAGGAGAGTTTTATCGATTAGATTATTTTTTAAAACTGTCGCATAAATCTATATTAATAATCAAAATGAGTTTCGGATTGTCATTGTTGTACAACGTAGTCGGGTTATCATTTGCTGTAACAGGAAATTTACTACCTTTAGTAGCAGCCATTATTATGCCGTTAAGCACAATTACAATTGTCAGCTTTGTAACTATCATGTCTAACTATTTCAGCAAGAGTAGTTTAGAATGATTTTAAATAATTCAAAGAGTAAATTTTATAAATTTAACATTATTCTTTGATTATGATAATTATCATATTTTACACGCAGGTAACCTATTAATTTTGTTAACATAAATTTACGGTATGAGTGTTATTTATCTATTAATTTCAGTAAGTATTTTCGTAGCAATATGTTTCTTTATTGCTTTCATCGCAGCGGTCAAATCAGGACAGTATGATGACGATTATACGCCTTCGGTCAGAATACTTTTTGACGATGAAACCAAAATTACTTCCCAAAATAATAATTCACCAATAGAAGAAAAACAAGTATAATTATGGAAATGGAACAGTTTTATTACGACAACAAAATTGTAAAAAAATTCATTTACGCCACCATCCTTTTTGGAGTAGTGGGTATGTTAGTGGGACTGACCTTAGCGGTCATGTACCTTTTTCCCAATTTGACAGATGGGATATCGTGGTTAAGTTATGGTCGCTTAAGACCATTACACACCAATGCCGTTATTTTTGCATTTGTCGGAAATGCCTTTTTTGCGGGGATGTATTATTCTATGCAGAGATTGCTTAAAGCCAGAATGTTTAGTGACTTTTTAAGTAATTTACATTTTTGGGGCTGGCAGTTAATTATCGTAGCCGCTGCAATTACATTGCCATTAGGGTATACTTCTTCAAAAGAATACGCTGAGCTTGAGTGGCCTATAGATATTGCTATAGCGCTTATTTGGGTAGTAATGGGGATCAATATGATAGGTACAATGCTGCGACGCAGGGAACGTCACTTATATGTAGCAATTTGGTTCTATCTTGCTACGTTTGTAACTGTTGCAGTTCTTCATATTTTTAACAATATTGAAATTCCAGTTTCAGCATTAAAAAGTTATTCAGTTTATGCTGGAGTACAAGATGCCTTGGTACAATGGTGGTACGGTCACAATGCAGTTGCATTTTTCTTGACAACTCCATTTTTAGGATTAATGTATTATTTCGTGCCTAAAGTAGCAAATCGTCCAGTATACTCTTATAGATTGTCGATTATTCACTTTTGGTCTTTAATCTTTATTTACATCTGGGCTGGACCTCACCACTTATTATACTCAGCATTACCTAACTGGGCTCAAAATTTAGGTGTTGCATTCTCAGTAATGTTAATTGCTCCATCATGGGGAGGTATGATCAACGGATTGTTAACATTAAGAGGGGCTTGGGATAAAGTTCGTGAAGAACCAGTTTTAAAATTCTTTGTAGTAGCTATTACAGGTTATGGTATGGCAACTTTTGAAGGGCCGATGTTATCTCTTAAAAATGTAAATGCTATTGCGCATTATACGGACTGGATCGTTGCTCACGTACACGTTGGTGCATTAGCTTGGAACGGATTTATGTCTTTCGGTATCATTTATTGGTTGATTCCTCGAATGACAAAATCAGATTTATTCTCTAAGAAATTAGCAAATTTCCATTTCTGGATTGGTACATTAGGTATTATAGTATATACAATTCCATTATATGTAGCAGGTTTTCAACAAGCTTCAATGTGGAAACAATTTAATCCAGATGGTACATTAACATATGGAAATTTCCTTGAAACAGTAACTGCAATTATGCCAATGTATTGGATGAGAGCAATTGGAGGAAGTTTGTATCTGATAGGTATGTTGACTTTGGTTTACAATATTATAATGACTGTAAAAGCTGGTCAGACAATTGAAGATGAATTGGCTCAAGCTCCAGCGTTGCAGAAAATCAGCAGCGGAAGACTTAATGGAGAAAAATTCCATTCTTGGTTAGAAAGAAAACCAATTCAATTAACGATTTTGGCTACAATAGCAATTTTAATTGGAGGTATTATTCAAATTGTACCAACCATTATGGTGAAATCTAATATACCAACAATTTCAAGTGTAAAACCTTATACACCATTAGAACTTGAAGGACGTGATCTGTACATCAGAGAAGGTTGTGTAGGTTGTCACTCACAATCAGTTCGACCATTTAGAAGTGAAGTTGAGCGTTATGGAGTACAAGCAAAAGCAGGAGAGTTTGTTTACGATCATCCGTTCTTATGGGGATCAAAACGTACAGGTCCAGATTTATTAAGAGTAGGTGGTAAGTATAATGATAACTGGCACTTTAATCATATGTGGAATCCGCAAAGTACTTCTGCTGGATCGATAATGCCTGGTTACAAGTGGTTGTTTGATAATGAGCCAATGGATATTTCATTAACTCAAAAGAAAATGAAAGCAATGATTTCGCTTGGTGTACCATACACAGAAGAGGAAGTTGCAAATGCACAAAGAACTTTAAGAGAACAGGCGGTTAAAATTGAAAAAAGTTTAGAAAGCGATCCTGATTTTGTAAAAAGTTATGAAGACAGCAGGAAAAAAGCAGAAGCTAAAGGTGAGAAATTTATTCCGATGAATGAAAGAGAAATCGTTGCTTTGATTGCTTACATTCAAAGACTTGGTACTGATATTAAAGTAAAAGAAACTTCTAAATAACAGCATTATGTTTGAACAAATAAAACACAATATGGAAACGATATCGGGTATAGAAATTTACCCGATTCTTTCTCTCTTGATTTTCTTTTTCTTTTTCGTAGGATTAGGCTTTTGGGTATTCTCTTATAAAAAAGATAAAATTCAAGAAATGAGCCAAATACCTTTAGAAGATAATTTAATTTCAAAAGATAGATAAAATGAAAAAGTTTTTCCCAGTATATGTTAGAGTACCGTTGATTTTTTTCATCGTTTTTGCTTTGATGGAGTATTTTATAGATTCAGGTGATAAACCAGCGTTTATTAAATACCCAATGGTATCTGTCTTTTTGTTTGTATTTCTATTTATTTTGATTGCAATCGAAATTACGCTTAGTGCAGTAAATCGTATCATGTATCAATTAATGTCTCCTGAAGAAAAAGCAAAAGCAGAGTATGAAAGTAGTTTGAGTCTTAAGGAAAGCACTTGGTACAAAGACTTAATGCATAAACTTACTAAGACAGTGCCAATGTCTAAAGAAGCAGATTTATTACTAGATCATGATTATGACGGTATTAAAGAACTTGATAATAATTTACCGCCATGGTGGGTTTATTTATTCTACATCTGTATCATTTTTGGAGTACTTTATGTAGTTCGTTATGATGTTTTAGGAGCTGATGATCAAGAAATGGAGCTTAAAAAAGAAATGGCTCAGGCAAAAATTGATGTCGAAGAATATATGAAAACTGCTCCAGATTTGATGGATGAAAAAACAGTTGTATTACTTACAGATGCACCTAGTTTAGATGCCGGAAAAGAGATCTTTACAACAAACTGTGCTGCTTGTCATAGAGCAGATGGAGGAGGGCAGATTGGTCCGAATTTAACAGATAATCATTGGATTTTAGGAGGAGGAATAAAAGAAATATTCCATACCATTACAAATGGTGGTCGTGACGGTAAAGGAATGATCGCTTGGAAAGGAACTCTTAAACCAAAAGAAATTCAAAAGGTTGCCAGCTACATTTTATCATTGCAGGGAAGCAATCCTAAAGACCCAAAAGAAGCTGAAGGCGAAGTATGGGCAGGAGAAGGTGCTCCTCAAGCAGATACTGCAGCAAACACACCAAAAGATACCACAGAAGTTAAAAAATAATTTAGAATATCATGTCAAATTTACCAGACGAAGCTTTTAGAGATACCATTGGAACTATAGATGAAGGCGGTAACAGGAAATTTATATTCCCTAAGAAACCGTCTGGTAAATTTTATAACTACAGAAAAATAGTCAGTTACATTTTACTGACTATTTTAATTGTTAATCCGTTTATAAAAGTAAACGGAAACCAATTTATGATGTTCAACATACTTGAACGTCGTTTTAATATTTTCGGATTTCCCTTTTGGCCCCAGGATTTCTACCTTTTCGTTATTTCAATACTTGTCGGTGTTGTATTTGTTATTTTGTTTACAGTAGTTTTTGGACGAATTTTTTGTGGATGGATATGTCCTCAAACTATTTTTTTAGAAATGGTATTTCGCCGAATCGAGTATTGGATTGACGGAGATCGTGGTGCGCAGTCTCGTTTAGCAAAACAAGAATGGAATGCAGAAAAAATTAGAAAAAGAGTTGTTAAATGGACCATTTTCTTTTTAATCTCTTTTGGTATAGCAAATGTATTTCTTGCTTATTTAGTTGGCTCCGATGCCTTATTTTTAATGGTTGAACAAGGACCTGTTAAACAAGCAAGCAATTTTATAGCACTTCTTATTTTTACTGGAGTTTTTTATTTCGTTTTTGTGTGGTTTCGTGAACAGGTTTGTATTATTGCCTGTCCTTACGGACGATTACAAGGTGTTTTATTAGATAATAAATCAATAAATGTTGCGTATGATTTTGTGCGAGGTGAAAAAGAAAATGGAAGAGCCAAATTCAATAAAAAAGAAGACAGAGCACTGACTGGAAAAGGTGATTGTATTGATTGTCTTCAATGCGTTCATGTATGCCCAATGGGTATTGATATTAGAAACGGAACTCAGCTTGAATGCACAAATTGTACGGCCTGTATAGATGAGTGTGATCATATTATGGAAAGTGTAGGATTGCCTAAAGGACTTATTCGTTATGCTTCCGAAGATGAGATTGCTAAAAAAGAGCCTTTTAAGTTCACAGCAAGAATGAAAGGTTATACTGCTGTACTGTTTATTTTATTGAGTATTTTTGTTGGAATGCTATTTTTAAGAACAAATGTTCAGGCAGTTGTTTTACGTTTACCTGGACAGCTTTTTCAACATAAAGGAGATAAAATCAGCAATGTTTATACCTACAAGATTGTTAACAAAACAATGAAAGATTACAATGATATTCATTTTGAGTTAATCGATCAAAAAGGAGAAATTAGAAACGTAGGAAAACAACATTTTAAAGTTCCAAAAGAAGGAATTTCGCAAGGAACCTTATTTATTGAAATAAATGAAGTATTGTTAGAAAGTGACAAAACCAAAGTGAAAATTGGGGTCTATAATGGTACCGAATTACTTGAAACAACAAATACAAATTTCTTGGGACCAAGAAGTTTTAACTAAATAAAGACAAGTATCATGAAAATTAATTGGGGAACTGGAATTGTCATTGCATTTGCATTGTTTATGACATTTATATTATACTTTGTTTTCGAAGTACAATCAAATAGTAAATATGATAATGATTTGGTTGTAGAAGAGTATTACAAGCATGATACTCATTTTCAGGAAGAAATGGCAAGAATTCAAAATGCACATGATTTGCAGTATAAGCCATCTATTAAATATAGTCAAGATGGTGTACAAGTTACCTTTCCTACGAACTTTGAAAGCAGTAAAGTAAAAGGGAATGTTTTATTATATAGACCTTCAAATAAAAAATTTGATTTTGATACTCAAATTGCTTTAACAAATTCTTCATTGTTAATTCCGCAGAAAAAACTAATAAAAGGACGTTGGGATGTTAATATGGAGTGGCAGTACGAAGGGAAAAAATACCTGACAAAAGAAGTTATCTACGTAAATTAATCATAAAATGTTATTTTCTGCTCTAATATTTGGCCTTATAAGCAGTCTGCATTGTGTTGGAATGTGCGGACCAATAGCGATGATGCTTCCAGTAGATCATAACAATGAAACTAAGAAGGCAGCACAGATTATTACTTATCATTTAGGACGATTATCTGCTTACGCCACAATCGGATTGGTTTTTGGACTGTTAGGGAGAGGTTTTTTTCTTGCCGGAATGCAGCAAAATATGTCAATTTTTATTGGTGTTGCAATGATCTTAATCGTTCTAATTCCAGAAAAAGTATTTGCTAAATATAATTTTTCGAAACCAGTATATAAAATTATTTCAAATATAAAATCAAGCCTGGGAAGCCAGTTTAAAAAGAAAAGCTACAAATCTCTTTTTACAATTGGTTTATTAAATGGCTTTTTACCTTGCGGAATGGTTTATGTTGCCTTGTTTGGTGCAATTGCCATGCAGAGCGCAGGACTTGGTGTGTTGTATATGCTGCTGTATGGATTAGGAACTATTCCTTTGATGACAGTTGTAGTTTATATTAATTCATTACTAAAATTACCTTTTAGAAACAAAATTCAAAAAGCAATTCCCTATGTTGCAGTAATAATTGGAGCATTGTTTATTTTGAGAGGTTTAGGATTAGGAATTCCTTATTTATCTCCTTCTAATATGAATTTGTTTGTTCAGGCAACTCCAAATTGTCATTAAAACTTTCTACTATCAAATTAAATTTCCCCTTTAAATTTAATGTTTTTTAAACCGTCATTGAGAATAAATTAGTCTCAGGAGATTTTCTTTTTAAATGTAAATCAAAAGCCATACAGATATTACGAACAAATGGTCTTCCAGCTTCAGTAATTTTTAGTTTATTTTCTTCAATTACAATTAATTTATCTTTCTCAATTTCTTCAAGATCTAATAATACAGATGGTAATTCTTTAAAATATAAAGATTCACTGCTCCAAGAAGTTTCAAGATCGCAAGTAAGGTTTAAAATGTGTTTTCTAATAATTAAATCTTCATCATTTAAAATATGTCCTTTTACGATAGGCAGTTGATCTTCTCTTAAAATTCGGTAATATTCTTCAAGACTTTTTGTGTTTTGAGCAAAACTATACCAGCTGTCGCTGATAGATGAAACACCTAAACCTATCATAAGCTGCGTTTTAGATGCACTGTATCCCATAAAGTTTCGATGCATTTTTTATTATGCGCGGCGTGAAATAAACTGTCAGAAGACAAAGCAAAATGATCCATGCCAATTTCATGATAACCATTGGCAGAAAGCAATTGTTTTCCAGTTTCGTATAGTTGTCTTTTCTCTGCATCTTTAGGCAGGTTTTCTTCATTAAAGCCGCGTTGTCCGTTTCCTTTTATCCAAGGCACATGAGCATAGCTGTAAAACGCTAAACGGTCTGGTTTTAATGAATTTGTTTTCTCGACTGTGTCAATTACATCATCAACAGTTTGAAAAGGCAGACCAAAAATAATATCGTGTCCGATAGATTTATAGCCAATTTCTTTTGCCCAAAAAGTAACTTTTGCTACATTATGAAAAGGTTGTATACGATGTATTGCTTTTTGTACTTTTTCGGCATAATCCTGAACACCAAAACTAACTCGGCGGAAGCCTAAATCATATAGTTTTTTTAACTGTTCGTAGGTAGTATTATTAGGATGTCCTTCAAAGCTAAATTCATAATTATCAGCTTTGTCGGCTAATTTAAAAATACCATTAATTAAATGTTCTAAATTTTCGGTAGAAAAAAAGGTTGGAGTACCGCCGCCTAGATGAATTTCTTTTATGAAAGGTTTTTCAGGAAGCAACTCACAGTATAATCTCCATTCTTTTAAAATTGCACTTATGTATATCTCCTCTACAGAATGATTTTTTGTAATTCTTTTATTGCAGCCACAAAAGGTACACATGCTTTCGCAGAATGGCAGATGCAGGTACAAACTTATTCCGTTTTGTGAATTACTTTCTGAGAAGGATTTTTGAAAAGAAGACTTCCATTGTTCTACAGTAAAGGCAGATTCGTTCCAATAAGGAACAGTTGGGTAACTTGTATATCTAGGGCCTGGTACATTGTACTTCTGGGTTAGTGAAATTTTCATAAGACAAATTTATTTTCCCCCAAAGTTAGTTATTGATAAGAAGATGTAAAATGACAAATGTCATGTATCGATCAAAAAAAGGAGACTCATAATGAGCCTCCCTTTACTGAATTAAATAACTAACATTAAATAGAATCCTGAATGATTTTAAGCCATTTTTTTGCAAACATATGATCTTGGTATACGCTTATTTGTTTAATGCGGTCATCGTCAAAATCATAGAATGGAATTGTAATTTTTTTAGAAGTTTCTTTATCCTGAAATTCAAAATCAATTTTGACAATGGTTTCTGAATTACCTTCAGTGGTTAAAACTAACTTGCATGATGATACACTTTTTAAGTCAACAAAAATTGATTCCTGTTGGTTAGGATTAAAGTTCATTAAAATAAACTTTCGGTTTTTTTGATCTATTGTAAGTGTTTTGTTGTTTTGTGATTCCGTCAAATCAAAATCTTCGGGATGAGTTGGATTGAACTTCTTTTTTATGTCTAGAATTTTTGATTTGTTCGCTGCGCTTGATCGTGCAGAAAAATATACTGGTACGGCAACTATGATCGCAATCACAATGCCTATTATTGTAATACTTGTGTCCATTTCTTTTAAAATTTGATAAATACATGAAATTATAAACGGTTTTCCTGAACGAAAACGGTTTACGAGTGCGAGAAGAAAAAAATCTTCCTTAAAGTTTCATAAGTATACTACCAAAAAAAGTGGAAAGGGTAGAGCATTATTAAGATTTTCTTGCTCTGAGTAGAAAATTGATTGACAAAGTTTGAAGCTGGCTTTTCAATTCTATAGTGTGGAATAGCCAGTAATAAAGAATCAAACCACTTTATTACACCAGAATTGGTGTGTTTAATATTCGCGGCCAATTGATAACCTGCCTGAGGTTGAATAAATGCAGATGAATCTGGTGTTTCTTTACCGAAATTGGTATCCGTTTTTTGAGTTTCGATTTTTTGCACCACAGGGCTTTCTGCTTGAGCAGCAAAAAGTCCAATAATCAAGAGTGATATAAAAAATACAATTTTACGAATCCAATTCATGCGGGCGAAATTAGTTCATAAAATACAATAAAAGAAATTTAGAGTGCTAATTACTTCTTAAAAAATGGTTTATTGAATTATCCTCAATTTATTTTCATTAAATTGAGGATAATAAAACATTATTGCTGCATTTTAAAATAATAATCAGCAGAGTGTTTTCCACCGCCATAAAACAAGAAAAATATGCAAAGTAACAATACAACGATTGCTAAAGCTAAGCTTTCAGAATGCATGTGTCCCATGAAATTGATAAGAACTGCTCCAAATAGTATTGGTAATTGAGCGGCGATTGCCCAGCGGGTAAGCAGCCCAAAAAAGATCATTATACCTCCAATCATATGCGCGGGGGCGATATAATGTAAAAGAAACATTCCGCCTCCGAATCGATCTATTGGAGAAATCAAATCATGCAGATATTGAACGTTCGTTACAAAAGAAACCCCTTTCATAAATAAGAAAACCCCCAATATTACACGTACTAAATCTACTGGTAAATAAGTGTGCGAGTTTGCCCACTTATTCAAGCTTTTTACATTTTCCATGATACAACGAGATTAAAAATTATATACTAAGTTACTAATTTTTAGTGATATATTTAATTTAAGTATCTGGAAATAAGTTTTTTGATATTATTTTAACACGTTTAAAAAGTAGTGCATAATTTAAACTTGAATAACTCCTAAGTTAAATGGCTTTTGAATAGGAGCGTGGTTTGCCGCTTCAATTCCCATTGAAATCCATTTACGAGTGTCCAACGGATCAATTATGGCATCTGTCCATAATCTAGATGCGGCATAATAAGGCGAAGTTTGTTCGTCGTAACGTGCTTTTATTTTATTAAAAAGTTCAGTTTCTTTTTCTTCGTCAATAATTTCTCCTTTCGCTTTAAGTGAAGAAGCTTCAATTTGTGCTAAAACTTTTGCGGCTTGAGTCCCGCCCATAACAGCAAGCTCAGCGCTTGGCCATGCAAAAATTAATCTTGGGTCATAAGCTTTACCGCACATGGCATAGTTTCCTGCTCCATAAGAGTTGCCTACAATTACTGTGAATTTAGGCACAACCGAATTACTTACGGCATTGACCATTTTAGCTCCATCTTTAATAATTCCACCATGTTCAGATTTTGATCCAACCATAAAACCAGTAACATCTTGCAGAAATACTAAAGGAATTTTCTTTTGATTGCAATTGGCAATAAATCGGGTTGCTTTGTCGGCACTGTCAGAATAGATAACACCGCCAAACTGCATTTCGCCTTTTTTTGTTTTAACTACTTTTCGTTGATTAGCAACAATCCCTACAGCCCAGCCGTCAATTCTTGCGTATCCAGTAATTAATGATTGACCGTAACCATCTTTATAAGCTTCAAATTCTGAATTATCAACGAGACGATTAATTATTTCCATCATATCGTACTGCTCATTTCGGGCTTTTGGTAGAATTCCGTAGATATCATTTGGTTCTAATGCTGGTTTTTCGGCTTTGATTCGACTATAACCTGCTTTATCAAAATCACCAATTTTATCGACTATATTTTTAATTTTGTCTAGAGCATCTTTATCATCTTTAGCTTTATAATCAGTCACGCCCGAAATCTCGCAATGTGTTGTTGCTCCACCCAAAGTTTCATTATCTATTGTTTCGCCTATAGCTGCTTTTACTAAATAACTTCCAGCAAGGAAAATACTGCCCGTTTTATCTACAATTAAAGCTTCGTCGCTCATAATTGGAAGATAAGCCCCGCCAGCAACACAACTGCCCATTACAGCGGCAATTTGCGTAATGCCCATACTGCTCATTTGAGCGTTATTTCTAAAAATTCGTCCAAAATGTTCTTTGTCTGGAAAAATTTCATCTTGAAGCGGCAGATAAACACCTGCACTGTCAACTAAATAAATGATGGGAAGTTTGTTTTCGATTGCAATTTCCTGCGCTCGCAGATTTTTTTTGGCAGTTATAGGAAACCATGCTCCTGCTTTTACAGTAGCATCATTTGCAACAACAATACATTGTTTGCCTTTTACATAGCCAATTTTAACAACCACGCCGGCAGAAGGACATCCGCCATGTTCTTTGTACATTCCTTCACCTGCAAAACCGCCAACTTCAATACTATTTGAATTTTCATCCAATAAATAAGCTATTCGTTCACGAGCTGTCATTTTTCCTTCGGCATGTAATTTCTCAATGCGTTTTTCACCGCCGCCCAATTTTACTTTGGCAAATTTTTGTTTTAATTCAGAAAGGAGTAGTTTATTATGATCTTCGTTTTTATTGAAGTTTAAATCCATGATATAGTATTGATTTTGTAAAATAGTGTTGGCTAATTTACAAAATCAATTGAAATAAACAGAGTATTTCAAATTTGTCTGAACGTTAATTTTAGAGGATTTTATTTTCTTAAATAAAAAAGCAGAAGCGGTTGGCTTCTGCTTTTTCTATAGCTATATAAATTGTATTATTTTTTCGGATTGCAAGCCATTCTTTTTAATGTTGCCCATTGTTTTAAAGCATCACGTGCTTCAACAGCTGGATAACCCAACATTGTTTTTCCTGCTGAAACATCACCTATAACACCAGAACCAGCACCAATAACAGCACCATCACCAATTGTCGTGTGATCTTTTATAGAAGCACTTCCGCCAATAATAACTCCGTTTCCTAAAGTTACTGATCCAGCCAAACCGCTGTTTCCAGCCATGATACAAAATTTCCCTAATTTACTGTTATGTCCAATTTGAACTAAATTATCAATTTTACAGCCGTCGCCTAAAATTGTTGAGCTGAATTTTCCGCGGTCAACACAAGAGTTTGCTCCAATTTCAACGCCGTTTCCTATTATTACGTTTCCAATTTGTGGAATTTTGACTAAACCTTTTTCAGAACATGGGCGAAATCCGAAACCGTCGGCTCCAATTGTAGCATTTGGGTGAATAATACAATCGTTGCCAATGTGGCAGCGTTCACGAACTACTGATCCTGACCAAATAACAGTGTTTTTTCCGATAGTGCATTCGTCTAAAATTGTCACATTTGGATATAAAGTTGCATTTGCTCCAATTTCAACTTTTGGACCAATATAACATCCAGCACCAATCTTAGCGCCTTCGCCAATTATTGCAGTTTCATCTACAGTTGCAGTTTTGTGAATGTTTGTGCGAAATATTGGAGTAGGAGGGGCAAAAAGATTTAGAATTTGTGACATCGCTAAATCTGCATTTTTTACTTTGATAAAAGCACGATTTTCTCCTGGTTCGATCGAAATATCTTCATTAACAACTGCAATTGAAGCATTTGATGCTGACCAATATTTTTCATATTTTTTGTTTCCTATAAACGAAATTTCAGAAGTGGTGGCTTTTTCTAATTGCTCGGTTGCGGTTACGCTTTGTGAAGTTGTGCCGTAGATTACACCATTAATTACTTCGTTAATTTCTTGAATAGAATAGGATTTCATTGATAAGTTTAATTGACTAAGGGTTTATTTTTTGCCAAATAAAATGAAATAGATTTTAATTACCTAATAAAATTTTCAAGTTTTTTGATAAAAGTTTATAATAATAGTTTAAATATTACAAAATTAACATTTTACCTATTAATTTAATGAATGTATTCTAATTTTACGTACTGCCTTTTCTTGTATTGTCGATGTTTAAGCAGTTAAATATCGTAAAAAATACGGCGATAGAAGAGAATCATTTTGTTGATAGGTAGTGACTTACATTTTTAATGTTAATTAATGTTTTAGTATTTGTGAAAAAAAAAAAGCATCTTT
>NZ_NRQV01000022.1:0-73436 GCF_004119505.1 Flavobacterium sp. YO64
TTCTATTTCAGAAGATTCTACTGCAAAAGTCTCAAATAATAAAATTAGAGAAGTTTATCCAATAAATGTAGTAGTTAAAAAAGGTAATACTTATATTAATGACGAAGAAAAAATTGTAATAGCTGTAAATGATATTGATGTTTATGGAAAATGTAATTTGGTATTGAGTATCGGAAATAATAAGAATGAAGATTATAAAAATGTAAAAGTTGGAAAAATATTTACTTATTCAATTAAAAATAGAAAGCTTAATGTAACTTTAAGTAAAACAGATTTTATCTCTTCTAATGCAACTTTTCATATTACAAAAGAAAATTAAAACACCAAGAAAGAAACCTCGACCTTAAAAAAATCGAGGTTTTTCATTTTACAAACTCTACTCCTCACTCAAATAAGGATTCAAAATCCCCACCATTTCATTGAGCCAATACTAATTGTCTTCAAAATTTGTAAGTCCGCTTAGGAAGGTTTCGTGTTGTAACATTACAGCCAAAAATTAAAATGCAATTCTCCTCTACACTACATAAAGTCTCTCGACTTTGCCTTCTTTTATAAATTTCATAATCGAAACTGCTTGTTCTTTTTGACTAAAAAAAGACGTATTGTGACACAAAAAAGTCGTATATTAGTAAAATAACTGAAAACCGTAGTCTTATTTTACGAGACCTACTCAAAAAATTAAAACCACTTATCATGCCGCTAACACCAAAAATAACGGAATTATTGTCAAAAAAATACAACCCCAATGTAACTATTTTTGGCAATTATGACAGCAGTAAGAGTGCTTCTATTCTAGATCACGATAATGGAACTACTTTTATAATATCAGAAAATACTTTATTTTCTTTCAAAGATCAACACCGAAATCATTGGATGACACTTGTGCAATCATTTCCTTCAAATGGAAAAGAATACACTCCAAAACTCGGCGAATTGTACGTTGCAAATGATGGAATAAAATACAACTTCACTACAAAAGAAGAAATTCTGGAAATGGCAGTAAAATACTTCGAAAACCATAAACACAATATCGAATAGTTTTTACCTACTCAAGTTTGAATGTGATAACCTAGCTCTGAGTTATGGTTAAGAACAAAATTTTACCTCAAAGCCTCCAAAATAAAACTCTAAAAAAACATGAGTAAATTTAATTTTAAAAATAAAAAGTTTGCACTTATTCAAAATTCAGATAATGGACAAGTAAACACAGAAACTGTTTTTAATTATAATCAGGATGGTAATCTTGTAACTGCCGACTATTTTGGTGGAACAATTAAATACGGAAAAATTATTGCGGAATTAAAAGACAACGAATTAAATATGCTTTATCAATGCTTGACTACAGATAATGAACTAAAAGCGGGCAAAGCATTGGCACAGATTAGTTTGACAGAGAATGATAAAATAAAACTGTCTTTAGATTGGGAATGGCTCACAAATGGAAGCGAAAAAGGAAACTCTGAATATATAGAAATTGAATAAGCAGGCGAAAAAAGAAAGACAGTACAGACACAAAAAATCTCGCTTGTAAGCACAAAATAAAGATAAAAAACTCGACAAACTCGAGTTTTTCTTTATCTAAGTCTCTGAAATACCCCCAACATCTTCTATTTGCCCATCTACAAACTTAAATTCAATGCCATGTTCAGTATCTAACTTGTACCGAATAGTTACTCTAATGGTTTTATTGTCCGAAATCCGTAAATACATTAAATCTTTAATATATTCGTTGTGTTTTTCAATGCTGTCAATGTTTAATGGCGGTTCGCCTGATTGCTCGCTGTTTTCATAATATTTTGCATAAACTCTTTTGTATCGTTCAAATGATTTTAATTGTAAATCTGCCAAACGGTTTTCGATATTATCAATAAAAATTCTATATGTTTCTGCAAAGGCTGTCAATTGTTTTTCAGTTGGAGGCGTTTCAATTTCTTCGCCCTCTTCATCGTATTCATCACCTAAAAAAACTTCTGTTTTAGGCTTGTCAAAAAACGGATATGAAAAATAAATATCAGAAGAGTAACCAGCCCAATCTTCTTCTACATTTCCCCAATATGGATGTGTTGTCATATGTATATATTTTAAAAATTACTACTCTTCATAAGGTAGTAAATCAATTTCGTAGCTAACGGACTCACTAGCTTTAGCAGCTTTTATAAGAGCATTTTTTTTAAGGACAAACTGTTCCTTATCATCTTTTGATAATGATTTTGGTGTAATTGTTTTTAAATCCTCTTTTTTATTAAATTTTATCTTCGATAATTGGTCAGGATTATTTATTTGCGAAAGCCCTTTTAAAAGGAGTCCATACATGGCATCTGACTGCAAAAAATCAGTTAGCTTTTGTTTGTTATTTATACTTTCTTCTACTTGCTCTAAATATTTTGTTATTGCCGGACCAGAATAACTAAGCAGTATTTTTTCCTTTGTTTCCTGCCATCTTTTATCCATATCTTCAGGTTTTATGACGTCAATTATCTTTCCGCTTGGATTGACCAAAACTGTAATTTCATCAAAAACATAAGCAACTCTTCGAATGTAGGAAACATTATTTGGACCTTCAAATTTAAAATCCATACACAAAAAAGTATACTTGATGATTTGATCTGATATATCTGACTTATAAATATTTACTTTTCGGATATAAGTGTTGTCCTTAGTTTTATCTGCTCCTTTTACATAAGAAGAAAAATTGTATGTTAGACTATCGGTCGCTTTTTCTTGTGAAAAAGAATATAGACTAAAGAAAAAAAAGATACAAATAATAGTGTATTTGCTTTTTTGCATGGGTGTTATTTTAGTTAGAATTGGCAATAAAATGCTTTTCAACAATACTTTTATATTTCTTAGGATTATACTTTATAACAGGTTTATTTTTACCATCAAACAAAACCATTGCAGTTCTTTTATCAAGCATCGTGACATCTATAAGGTATGTTTTTTTTGCAGTAATAAATTTTAATTCTCTGGCGTTTGTTCTGCCTACAAATCTGTTATCTGTTGCTGGACCGTATTTATTATAAATAAAATCTGCCGTTTTTTTATGAATCTCAATTTCTTCTTCTGAGGCTGCAACTTTTTGATTCTCAACAAAAAACATTCCTTGTGAAGGTGAGGTCACCGTTATACCAAAGTCTGTTTTTATATCTTGATTTACCTTTTTAATGTGCTTTGAAGAACAAGCATTCAATACAACAAGAAGTAGCAGCAAACAAAGAATATGAATTATAGTATTTTTTGAATTTTTCATTTGAATTAAATATAACAAAGATTACAACCTGAAATTTCTAACAAAAACCTGTTTTTAACCTAAAGATGAGTCTTGTAAACGCATCAAAATCTCAACAACAATACAAATAATAAAACCTCGATCTTAAAAAACCGAGGTTTTATTTTGCAAATCTTATTCCTCACTCAAATAAGGATTCAAAACTTCAGCCAATTCATTGAGCCAAAAAAAGCCGTTTTCTAACTCATTTATTCTGGTTTGAAGGGTTTCGTGTTCTCGCAATACGCCCAAAGCTAAAATATAATTTACTTGTCGTAATACTTTAGCCATATCTTCGAGATCTATAACATGGTTAAAAAAATCAATCAGCCTTGTTTCGGCTTCTTTGGAAAGGGTTCTTGTTTTCATAATGTCGTAATATTAGGAATATAAAACCCTTGCATCTTAGTGTTCCTAACGCTTACGACCGCGTTTACGGTCGTTTCCGATACCGTACACATAATACAAGGGCAAATCTTGCTCTAATTTAAAGTCGTAATTTTTTAGGAACTTCAAATGTAGAGAAATCTTTTTAAAAAGAAAGATTTTTCTTTCAATTAATATATTTCTTTTATCAAATATAAGAAATCTATATTTCAGCAAACATTTATTACATTTTTGTCATTTCGACTGGAAGGAGAAATCGCACTAGAAATTCCGCAAAGTGACTCGACAATCTTTGTCAATATACGTATGTGATTTCTCCCTTCGGTCGAAATGACAAACTGTGAGTATTAACATACTGTACGATTTGACACAATCTTGTCATTTCGACTGGAAGGAGAAATCACACTAGAAATTCCAGAAAGCGAGTCGACAATCTTTGTCGATATACGTGTGTGATTTCTCCCTTTGGTCGAAATGACAAACTAAAAATAAATACATATATTCGTACAAAAAAAACACAAAATGCTAAATCCGCAACTTGGTTTTCATAGTTACTATGTCTATATTATAACAAATGAACATCGAACATCTTTTTACATTGGAGTTACTAACAACTTAAAAAAAAGACTTTCAAAACATAAAGAAAATATAGATTTAAATATAAATAGTTTTGCAGCAAAATATAATATTCAGTTTTTAGTTTATTACGAAAAATTCACTTGGATACAGGAAGCAATTGCCCGAGAAAAAGAATTAAAAAAATGGCGGAGAGATAAAAAAATCGAATTGATAAGAAGTTTTAATGAAACTTTTGAATTTCTTAATTTTCATTTTGAGTAAGTTTTGCTTTCTAACAAATCCTTGTCGATGCACTTGTGCGATTTACCTCGTGAGTTCGTGATCTCACGTGCCTCCCTTCAGTCGAAATGACAAGATTGAGGTAATACTTTACGAAGTGTGAGGTAATTCTTTATGGAGTTTCTTGTATAAATATCTTTTGTTGATTCACCATCGTTTGAGCCTTCTTGTGTCAAAATATCAAACTTCATGAACAAATTCAGGAGAACCTACCTCAAATCCTTTTTAATTACTAAATATTTCAAGTCTGTTTTTCCTGCATTGCTAATTCCGTGTTCGGCATTTGGCGGACAATAAAAACTGGTATTTGGGCCAGCTGTAACAGTTTTTCCGTTTAAAAAGAACTCGGCGGTTCCTTCTAAGATGAAGAAAAATTCTTCTTCGGGATGATGATGCGGCGCGTGCGTTGATTTTCCGGGTTCGACAATACTCATTTTGAGTGTGTTTTCTTGTGTAAAATTTTTATCGGCAAACCAATATTGATAACCTACTTTGGTTTTTGTGGCTTTATTTATGTCAAAATGATTGACACAATTTTCGATTGTGTATTCTGGCGGCGCAATTTCTTTTTTGGTTTCCTGAGAAAAGGTTTGCTGGAAAATTAAGATTGCAATTGTGGTTTTTATGATGGTTGTTAGTTTCATTTCTTTTTGTTGTAATGTTACGAAAAATTTTAAAGCGGGTACTTGCAGTGACATTTTTTGTTATCCTGATGAGCAAGGATCGCAATTGAACATTTCAACGAAAAGTCCCAGCGGGACGAAATATTTATAGTAACAATTAATTTTATTTGAATGGAGCCCCAGCGGGGCGAAATATCTTTTGAATGTACAATATTTATATTTTACTCCGCTGGAGCTTTTTCTAAAATGTGTATCAACGATCTATAAACATTTTATTCCTCTGGAATTTTGCTGAGAGAAAATTGTTCCTGCCAACTTTGACAAAGTTCTAATGAAAAAATACACGTTCTCTCCTAGCCCCGATCGAAATGGTATCTTTTTGTGGTGGGGTTCACCACAAAAAATATAATGTAGAGCGGGACAAATGGTCTTATAAAACGAAAAAGATCTGCTCCTAAAAAAAATATTACAACCAAAAGTTCAATAAAATAAGCACTTCGCAAAGAATTTTAAAAACACTTATTGTACGATAAGAAAATATTATGATAAAAATATTTTGAAATTCGAAAATCCGCCATACATTTGCCTAACAGTGTTAAACGATTTAATACTCGAATAAAATGGCTAGCAAAGATCGAATTTTAAGACAAAAAGAAGAGACAAGAAGTAACATTCTTGGCGCTGCTTATGATATCGTAAAAGAAGAAGGCTGGAATGGTTTGAGTATGCGTAAAATTGCCGACAGAATCGAATATACTGCTCCTATTATTTATGAATACTTTTCGAATAAGGAAGCAATATTAGAAGAATTGACAGGCAAAGGTTTTAACAAACTTGCTAAAGAGTTGCAAATTGCAATCGACAAGTTTGAAAAACCCGAAGATCAATTAGAAGCCATGTGGATGACTTACTGGGACTTCGCTTTTACTAATACTGAAATGTATCAGTTAATGTTTGGTGTTCAAATGACTTGCTGTGCTCAGCGATGTTCGGCTCAGGAAGCACCTTACAAATTGTTCACTGGTGTTATTGCCGAAGTTATGAAGGACAGCAATCCTAGTGAAGATATCATTAAACAAAAATATTTTACTTTCTTTTCTGTTATTCATGGTTTAATTGCCATAAACATCATTAATAAAAGTGATATTTTAGAAACAATAAATGCTCAAATTTTGAAAGATGCCATTGGCGGTATCATCAAATCAATACAATAGTTTTTTTTCATTTTTTACTTAACAGTGTAAAATAATTTAAACGGGATAACATAGAATCCTTTTTTTTATAACTTTCACTTAACACTGTTAGAAAATTTAATAGAGGTAATAAAACTCTTTTTTTAGACTTTTACTTAACACCGTTAAATATTTTAATAGTGATTTAAAAATAAATTGAAAAAGATATAAAGTAGAGAAGTTTGCGCACATTTACTTAACAACGTTAGATAATTTAATTCAATTAAATATGAATCCCGAGAATGCCAGAATACCAATGAATTTAATCCGAGAAAATGTTCAACCAATTAAAACCACAATGAAAATGAAAAATGTAATTATAACCAGTTTAATTCTGGCCTTAGTATTAAGCAGTTGTGCCGATAAAAATCAGGCTCCTACTGCTCCTCCTCCACCGGTTTTACCAGTTTTGGCTATAACAAGTGCAAATACAACAACTGACGCTGAATATCCTGCAGCTATACAAGGAACCGTAGATGTTGAGATTCGCCCCCAAGTAAGCGGAAACCTTGACAGAATTTTTGTTGACGAAGGTGCTTATGTAAGCAAAGGACAAACTTTGTTCAAAATAAATGAACGTCCGTTTCGTGAGCAGTTAAACAATGCTTTGGCAAGTTTACACGCTGCAGAAGCGGCTTTGATCAACGCTAATTTAGAGGTTGATAAATTGACGCCATTAGTTCAAAACAAAGTAGTTTCTGATTATCAGTTAAAAACAGCTAAAGCTTCTCAAAAAATTGCTGCTGCCAATATCGAACAGGCAAAAGCAATGGTAGGTTCTGCTAAAATTAATTTAGGATATACAAACGTAACAGCTCCAGTGAGCGGATACATTGGAAGACTGCCTAAAAAACAAGGAAGTTTAGTTTCGGCATCTGATGTTGAAGCACTTACCACTTTATCTGATGTTCACGAAGTATTTGCTTATTTCTCTTTGAGCGAAACAGATTTCATCAACTTTAAGACTCAATATGCAGGAAGTTCACTTGGTGATAAAATCAAAAAATTACCTCCAGTTACTTTGATTTTGGCAGATAATAACGCTTATCCTCAAACAGGAAAAATCGATATGGTTGATGGTCAATTTGATAAAACTACAGGTGCGATCACGATTAGAGCAACTTTCCCAAATGCTAACGGAACGTTACGTTCTGGAAACACAGGAAGAATTCGTTTAGGATTAAATCACGACGATGCAATTTTAGTTCCGCAAGCTGCAACAGTTGAAATGCAGGATAAAGTTTTTGTTTTCACTGTTGGTAAAGACAACAAGGTGACTAAAATGCCTATCTCAATTGTAGGTAAAAGCGGTACCAATTATTTAATTAAAGAAGGTGTAAAAACGGGTGACCAAATCGTGTTAAGCGGTATTGACAAACTTCAGGATGGACAAGCAATTCAGCCAGAAAAATCAACTAAAGTTGCCGAAGTAACTAATAAAAAATAATTCTAAAAGACAATGTTCAAAATATTTATACAAAGACCTGTACTGGCAACCGTAATTTCCATTTTATTGGTAATTCTGGGAGTATTAGGTTTAACTAAACTGCCTTTACAACAGTTTCCTGATATTGCACCGCCATCGGTTTTGGTAACAGCGGTATATCCGGGAGCCAACGCAGAAACGGTTTTACGTTCTGTGGCACCTTCTATCGAAGAATCTATAAATGGTGTAGAGAACATGACTTACATGAGTTCTACAGCCAGTAACGACGGTACTTTGGCTATTACAGTTTTCTTTAAACTTGGTACAGATGCGGATCAAGCTGCTGTAAACGTACAAAACAGAGTTGCACAAGCAACGAGCCAGCTTCCTGCCGAGGTTGTACAACAAGGTATTATTACGGCGAAACAACAAAACAGTTTCATCATGGCGATTGGTATGTATACTGATGATGAAGCAAAATACGATCAGACTTTTGTTGCCAACTATGCGCAAATTAATATTATTCCTGAACTAAAACGTATTCCGGGTGTAGGTTCTGCTAGTATTTTTGGTGGTGTAAAAGATTACTCGATGCGTGTTTGGTTAAATCCAACACAAATGTCAACTTACAAAGTGACACCAAATGAAGTGATGGCGGCTATTCAAGACAAAAGTTTGGAAGCGGCACCAGGGAAATTTGGAGAGCGAAGCAAAGAAGTTTTTGAATACGTTATTAAATACAAAGGAAAACTAACCAAACCTGAAGACTATCAAAATATTGCGATACGTTCTAACGCAGATGGTTCAGTACTTCGTTTAAAAGATGTAGCTAGAGTTGAACTTGGTGCTTATTCTTACAACAGTTTAACACGCTTAAATGGTAAAAAAGGAGTTGTAATCGGGGTGATTCAATTAGCGGGATCTAACTCTAATGAAATCCAGATTGCTATCAACAAAATGATGGAAAAGGCTTCTAAAGACTTTCCAAAAGGCATAAAACACAATATTTTCTATAGTACAAAAGTATCTCTTGACCAATCTATCGAACAGGTTCAACATACCTTGCTAGAAGCTTTTATATTGGTATTTATTGTGGTATTTATCTTCTTGCAAGATTTTAGATCAACATTAATCCCGGCTATTGCTGTACCTGTAGCAATTTTAGGAACGTTCTTCTTCATGCAGTTATTCGGATTTTCGATCAACCTTTTAACACTTTTCGCATTAATTCTGGCGATTGGTATTGTGGTCGATGATGCCATTGTGGTAGTCGAAGCGGTGCATGCGAAAATGGAGCACAAACGTTTGTCTCCAAAAATCGCAACCCATGAAGCAATGCACGAAATAACGGGTGCTATTATCTCGATTACGCTGGTAATGGCTGCTGTATTCCTGCCGGTTGGTTTTATGGAAGGCTCAACAGGAGTTTTCTATCGTCAGTTTGCCTTTACGATGGCGATTGCAATTGTAATTTCGGCTGTTAATGCTTTAACATTGAGTCCGGCGCTTGCAGCTTTGTTCTTGAAAGATAATCACGGAGCACACGATCACGATGCACCTTATGTAAAAAAAGGATTTAAAGAGAAATTCTTTACCGCTTTCAACAGCAGTTTCGAATCATTGACAAATCGTTATGTGGGCGGACTTAAATTCTTAATCAGAAGAAAATGGTTGAGTTTAGGAGGATTGGCTTTAATTACTATTGCAACAGTAATCATGGTAAAAACAACTCCTGCCGGATTTATCCCTACAGAAGATCAAGGATTTATTGCGATTGCAGTAAATACACCATCGGGAACATCATTAGACGGAACTCAAAAAGTAATGACGGAAGCTGAGAATACTTTAAGAGGTTTAGATGCTTCAAGATTTGTAACCGCGATTTCTGGTTTCAACTTATTGACGAATTCTACAAGTCCATCATCAGCAGTAGTTTTCGTATTGCTTAAACCTAATGAAGATCGTGGCGATGTTAAAAATATTGACGAAATCATGAATCAGGTTCGTGGTAAACTGGGCAGTATTTCTGGTGGAAGTTTCTTCGTATTTAGTTTCCCAACTGTTCCTGGATTTAGTAACGTTGAGGCTTTAGATTTAGTGCTACAAGATAAAACGGGAGGAAAACTGGATAAATTCAGCGGCATCTCTCAAAATTTTATCGGAGAATTAATGAAACGTCCAGAGATTGCAGTTGCCTTTACTTCTTTCAAAGCGGATTATCCACAATTACAATTGGAAGTTAACGATGAAAAAGCGAATCAATTGGGTGTTAATGTAAAAGACATTTTACAAACGATGCAGGCTTATTTTGGTAGCGCACAAGCATCTGATTTCAACCGATTTGGTAAATATTACCGTGTGGTTGTTCAGGCTGATATTGAAGACAGAGCAGATCCAACAGCAATTGACAGAGTTTTTGTAAAAAACAAAACAGGCGAAATGGTACCAATAAATACTTTAGTAAAACTAACTCGTATTTATGGTTCAGAAACCGCTTCACGATACAATTTATTTAACTCAATTTCTATTAATGCTATTCCGAAACCAGGATTTAGTTCCGGAGATGCCATTAAAGCAATTGAAGAAGTAGCAGCACAACAATTACCTGCAGGTTACGGGTTTGAATTCTCGGGCCAGACTCGTGAGGAGATTTCTTCTGGAGGGCAATCGGCTACAATTTTCTTACTGTGTTTGATATTCATTTATTTCCTACTTGCTGCACAGTATGAGAGTTATATCCTTCCTCTAGCGGTTATCTTATCAATCCCTGCAGGTATTTTTGGAGTATTCGTAGCTATTGGTTTAACTGGAATTGAAAACAACATTTACGTACAAGTTGCTCTTGTAATGCTTATTGGACTTCTCGCCAAAAATGCCATTCTGATTGTCGAATTTGCCGTGCAGAAAAGGAAATCGGGACAAGCGTTAGTTAGAGCTTCAATAGATGCAGCCAAATTACGTTTGCGACCAATTATCATGACGTCTCTTGCCTTTATTGTTGGTTTAGTACCAATGATGAGCGCCAAAGGACCATCAGCTCAAGGTAACCATTCTATTAGTATTGGTGCAGCGGGAGGTATGATTTCGGGAGTAATTCTAGGTTTGTTTATCATTCCTGTTTTATTCATCATTTTCCAGCATTTACAAGAAAAGGTTTCTGGAAAACCAGTTGCCGTAATTCATAACGAAGAAAAATAATACATGGAAAACTATATCACAACAATCCTTGTCGCCATAATAATTGGCATTGGATATATATCGTACAGAATCTCAAAAGATCTTGAAAATAGAAAAGATACTTGTACAGAAATTTAACCCTTTGCGTGAAAAAATGTTTTAACACATAGAAACATAGATTTTTGTCTCGAAAAAAGAAAGTAAAAGAAACTAGTTTCCACACATAGCTAAACTATGTTCATTTAAACAAGTGAAACGCCTTTTTTAAATCCTCAAAAAACTATGTTTCTATGTGTTTAAAAAACTAAACCCAAAGGATAAAAAAATTAATAAAAAAACTAAATGAAAAATCATATAACCAAAATCGTGGTCTTCGCCATTCTGATCACGACTTTAATATCCTGTAAAGTTTCTAAGGATATTGAAACTCCAAAAGATGCATTTCCTGAAAATTTCAGGAATGCATCGGTTTCAAACGATACAAGCAGTATTGCCGATGTGGAGTGGAAAAACTTCTTTACAGAAAAAGATATTGTTAAATTAATCGACAGCGCCGTTGTGAGAAACAACGATTTGCAGATTGCCGAAAAGAACATTGAAATTGCACATTACCGTTTTACGCAGTCAAAATGGGGAAATGTACCGCAGGTTAATTTACTAGTAAACGCAAGTACCAGCAATCCGTCTGACAATAGTTTTACAGGCAAGAATTTAGGTCAGGCGTTAGGTCAAAATCATATTGATGACTTTTCTGCTGGAGCTTCACTTTCGTGGGAAGCTGATATCTGGGGAAAAATCAGAAATCAGAAAAAAGGCGCTTATGCAGAGTATTTACAATCTGCAGAAGTGAAGAAAGCGTTACAAACAAATATTATAGCCAATGTTTCGAGAGGATATTACAATCTTTTAATGCTGGATGCTCAATTGGATATTGCCAGACAAAATTTGCGTTTAAATGATAGTACAACAAATATTATCAAATTAAAATACGATGCTGGTCAAGTAACCACTTTAGCGATTCAACAATCTGAAGCACAGAAATTAAACTCCGCGCAGTTGATTCCGTTATTAGAGCAAAATATTTCGATTCAAGAAAATGCATTAAGTGTTTTAACAGGTTCTTTCCCGAATTCTAAAGAAAGAACAATTCGTTTAAGCACAATTGAGGTAAAACACAATACAGCTGTTGGAATTCCATCTGCCTTAGTTAGCAGAAGACCTGATGTAAAAAACGCCGAATTGGCTCTTAAAGCAGCCAACGCAAACGTAGGAATCACAAAAGCGGATTTATATCCAGCTTTAAGAATTACGGCTCAAGGCGGCGTAAACTCTTTTGAAGCCAGCAATTGGTTCAACATTCCTGCTTCATTATTTGGAACTGTCGCTGGAGGTTTAACACAACCGCTTTTGAACAACAAAAAAGTGAGAACACAATATAATATCGCTGTAGCAGAAAGAGAAAAAGCAGTTATAAGTTTTAGACAATCTGTTTTGGTTGCCGTAAGCGAAGTTTCAGATGCTTTAGTTAAAGTGGAGAAATTACAACAACAGGAAACTTTCTTAAAAGAAAAAGTAAAAACATTACAGCAAGCCATTAAAAACGCCAACCTTTTATTCAAAAATGGTATGGCAGAATACCTTGAAGTCTTAACGGCTCAGGCCAATTTACTACAAAGCGAATTGGAACTTGCTGATCTTAAAAGACAACAGTTAACCGCTAATACTGATTTATATCGTGCTCTAGGCGGAGGCTGGAAATAATACTCGTTACAATACCCGTTAATTATTTATTTTTTGAGATGAAAACGCTGTGAGATCTTTGGTTTCATGGCGTTTTTTTAGTTTTACTGCTAAAGTACTAAGAAGCAAAGTTTTTTATGGCTGCCACGAATTTCACAAATTTCCACTAATTTTTTATTTAAATATTTATAAAAATAATTCGCGAAAATTTGTGAAATTCGTGGCAACAAACTTTTTGACTTAATGCCATTGGCAAAACCATTATTTAAATAAATCAAAACCCATGAAGAAAATTACATGCCTTGCTCTTTTAGCTTTAGTATTTACAAACTGCAAACAAAACAATTCGAATGAAGAATTAAAACCAGTAACAAAACCTGCAGACACAGTTGCAGTTGTAAAAGAAGAAAAAAAGGCAGAGGAAAAAGAGGATTGTAAAGACATCGAAGTAGAAATGGGATCTGGAAGAGAATGTATTTTAAAAAATACAGATCTTGATAAAGTATATCAAAACATTATTAAAAATAAAGAAGTGGAAGAATCAGAGTACTTTTTAAGTACCATTCCTGCCGAAAGTAAATCTGTTGAAATAAATAAAAACGGGTTAATCTCTATTGAATATCAAATCACTAAAGATAAAGCGGCAATTTCTATGAATTATGAAGGCGGTGTGACGGAAGTAACGCTCGAAAAAATAAATAATACAGTAAAAAGAAGCATTTATCATTATGCTGATTAAACTCTAAAACGTTACAAATAACTTCTGATTAAACCGCTAAAAGCTTGTGAGTTTCTGGCGGTTTTTTATTTGCTGTAAAGTCATCGAGGCACCAAACTTTTTATGTTTGCCACAAATTGCGCTAATTTTTACTAATTTCTTTTTTACTCTAAAAATAATTCGAGAAAATTAGTGAAATTCGTGGCAGTAAACTTTATCTCTTAGCATCTTGGCTGCAAAACGATTAACTATAACTTTCAATAAAGAAATATACCTCAACAGTCTAAAGCTAGCTTTTGAAAGCTACTCTCCTATTTCTGAAAGGTCGTGGAAATTAATTGAGAACATTATAGAATTTCAAACGCTTAAAAAAGGAGAAACGTTAGTGCAAAATGGAGAAATTGCTAAAAATCTTCATTTTGTTGCAAAAGGTATTCTAAGAGCTTTTATTACTGACCAACTGGGAAATTTCTATAATAAAAATCTTTTTATGGAAAACTCTTTTGCAGGTTCAAAAGTCTCATTGATGCTGCAATCGCCCTCAGATTTTACTATTGAAGCTTTGGAAGACAGTGTTATCATCAACCTAAATTACAAAAAATACATTTTGTTGATTAATGAAAATGAAGATCTCAAAAACTTTTATATTGCTCATTTAGAAAAAAACTGGATTATTGATAAAGAACAAAGAGAAGTGGCACTGGTAATGCAAAATGCAACCGAAAGATATCTCAAACTTTTAGAGAAATATTCTAGTATCGCCGAACGCGTGCCTTTATTGCATATCGCATCACATTTAGGAATTACACCAACACAGTTAAGCCGAATTAGAAAAAGTCTGGAAAAAGATTTGTAAATCAACATATGTAAAGGTTTTTCGGGAAAGCAATTTTTATCTTTGTTTCAGATTTAAATTCGATATTCAAAATGAAAAATACAACCCTCATCAAAGACAATATTGACAACCTGACAGCGCTTTGGAGAACTGTTGCTACTCCTCTCCTTTCCTATCATAAAAACGATCCTTTTGAATTCATTCAAATAGAAAACTCCGGCTGGCCAAACCGCTTATGGTTTCGAGAAGATATTACCGAAGAAAATCTTCCGCAGATTATGGAAACAATGAGAGAAAATCCCAAATTAGTTATTCCATATTGGAATATTTTTGGAAGTAATTCAAATGAAATCTTTGAAAAAAACGGATTTTCTATTCGAATTCAATTAATGGCTATGGCTTTGAAACTGGGCGAAAAAATCCCATTTCAAAACAATCTGACATTTAAAAGAGTTTTAAATGAAGAAGATGCCAAAACCTGGTCTGATATTTATCCGCTGTCTTTTAGTTATGTCATCAGTAAAGAAACATTGGTTCATAATTACGAAAATGCAGCGTTCTATCTGGTTCATTATGAAGAAAAACCAATTGGAACACTTACACTTTTTCAAACCGAAAAAACAATGGGAATTCATGGTGTCGGCGTTATTCCAGAAATGCGCAAAAAAGGCTTTGCCGAAGAAATCATGAAATTTGCTATCAATAAAGCAATTGATGCTGATTGTGAATATGCACAATTACAAGCTTCAGCTTTAGGAAAAGGCATTTATACACGATTGGGTTTTGAGGATTTATTTTTGATTACAAATTACCAACTAGCGTAAATTCCAAAATTTTAAAATTTTAAAATCCAAATTCCAATTAATCAAACACCTAAATCTCTTATAAAGAAACTAAGTTGCAAAGTTTTTTTACCTCTCGCAGATTTGGCAGATTAAGCAGATTAGACTTTTAAGTAAGAAATAAATAATCTGCTTAATCTGCCAAATCTGCGAGAAACAAATCCTTTAACCTTTTTAATCTGTGGCTTAAAAATAAAACCTTACGACTTTGCGAAAACTATTTTTAATCTAAAATCTACCTTCAAGAATCTAAAATCACAATCTTGTCGTAAATGCCCCTAAAATAGTCGTAAATGTGTATTTTATCAGAAATATAAGATCATTACATTTGTAATACATTAACTAATAACTATTTAAAAAATACCACATGAAAAAAGCAAAAATTATTTTTTGGGTTACGACAATTATTATTTTTTTATTCGAAGGCGTTATGCCGGCATTAACTTCTCAAACTGAATTAGCCAAAGAAGGAATCAGACATTTAGGTTATCCAGAGTATTTTGGAAGTGCATTAGTCATTTTCAAAATCTTGGGTGTTTTGGTTTTAGTGATTCCGTCAGTTCCCAAAAATGTAAAAGAATGGGCTTATGCCGGATTTGGTTTTGATTTTATATTCGCTTCAATCAGCCATTTTGCGGTTGACGGAATTGGCTTTCAAGGTTTCTTTCCATTAATCTTTTTAGTGATTTTGGCTGTTTCTTATACCTATTATCATAAAATTGAGCGTTATAAAAATATCGCTTTATAAAATTTTCAAATGATGATAGAAGTTTTCAAAACAAATGTTCAAGAAGTCGAGCAATCAGTAATGATTGTGGGAAAACTTCTTGAGCATTTTCCTAACAGCGCTGTCAATTTTGATCTTGAAGATTGTGATAAAATTTTGCGAATCAACGATTCGGAAATTTTAAATCACAAAATAATAGAGCTTGTAAACTCTTATGGTTTTCATTGCGAAGTGCTTCCTTAAACCATAATCAACTGAATTACAAAATAATACAATAAAAATTTGTAATTTTAAAATCCAAAATTTTAAAATACCGCAAAATGAATATTCCGGCAGAACATCAAACTATAATGCCCTATTTAATTTTACCGGGCGCATCAAAATTTATTGATTTTACGAAAACCGTTTTTGGAGCAACAGAAACAAATACCAAGGCAATACGCGAAGATGGAACCATTATGCATGCCGAAATTACTTTAAACGGAAGTACCATAATGTTTACAGATGAAGTTACAGACTGGCCCAAACAAACCGCAAATTTGTTTGTTTATGTTCCTAATGCTGATGAAACTTATAAAAAGGCTTTAGAAAATGGAGCCGTTTCATTAATGGGTTTAAGTAATCAGGATTATGGGAGAACGTGCGGTGTAACAGATCCGTTCGGGAATACTTGGTGGATAACATCAGTGTAGTAATCACTTAAAGATTAAAAATATGAAAGCAGCAGTTAAACAAAATATAGTTCAAACTTTTCATGATCTAAACGAAATCTTTTCGTCATTCTCTGAAAATGAGATAAATAAAACTCCATATGAAGGGAGCTGGACAGCAGGACAAACCGTACAGCATATTGTATTGGCTGGCTCTGGTTATCCCGAACTTTTTGCAGGAAAAACGGAGAAAACAACTCGAAATCCCGAAGAAAAAGTCAAAGATCTTGAAGCTCTTTTTTTAAACTTCGACATAAAAATGGATGCTCCAATATTTTTACAACCTGAAAAAAAAGAATACAATAAAAAAGCGCTTACTGAAAAACTTCATAAAATTGAATTCGATTTATTAGATTCGGCTGAAAAATATGATTTAACTTTAACTTGTCATGATTTTCAAGTTCCTGGTTTCGACAAATTCACGATTTACGAATGGATTAATTTTGTACTCGTTCATACAAAGCGTCACACAAATCAATTAAACAAAATTTTAAAATCGATAAAGAAAATTTAACTCATATAAAATTTATGCTATGAAATCAAAATCAAGAACTGTTTTATCTTCGGGCTTATTGGCAGGAACTTTAGATATTCTGGCAGCAATTTTAATTTATGCTGTAGTACTGCATAAAACAACAGCCGAAAAAATTCTACAATCAATTGCCAGTGGTGTTTTTAAACAGGAAGCGTACATTGGCGGATCTCAAATGGCTTTATACGGCTTACTTCTTCATTATTTTATTGCCTTTTCTTTTGCTTACTTTTTCTTTAAAATCTACCCTTATTTTCCTTTTCTACAAAAAAACTTCATGGTTTCTGGTATTTTGTATGGCATATTTGTTTGGATTGTGATGAATCTTATTGTGCTTCCAATTACATTTCCTAAACTTCCATCGAAACAGTTTGACTTTCCCTTATTGCTTTCCATTTTAATTTTGATATTTTGTATTGGTATTCCGATAGCATTTATAACGAAAAAGCACTACACTTATCGTTAATTTTTCAATTCTAAAATTAAAAACTAGAAAACTGACTATCAAAAACTTACATTAAAAAAAGAATTATCAAAATTTTAGCTTTTCATTTCAAAAAAGAATCATACTTTTATTAAAACTAAAATAAAATGTTCTGTTGATTAAAAAAAAACAACAAGAAACTTCTATTTGATACACAATTTACTTTCACCGGTTCAATTGTATTATGTAAAGAAAAATATAGACTTAGTTTATAATTTTTATAGGTTTTTTGAAGAATATTCAACCTTCTAATCAGCTTAAAACCTAACTTTAATTATAAAACTAGTCATCATATTTTTTCTTTATTACCATTTCTGTTAACTAACGCTTGATTCATCAAACGGTAACAAAAACAAAAACTAAGTCTAATAAGCCTGCATTGCATTATTTGAGCCAAATGCTCTTTCGAAATTAGTTTCGAAACTAAACACCAATTACTAAACCTCTAGATTGCTGCGTTAAAAACACGTATGCAGACTATGTTATTTTCTGTGTTAGGAGAATTGTTTTTGACAACTCCTAAATATTGCCGCTACTAAAATTAAAATGGATTCACTAATCCTAAAAGACTTATTAACTAAATTTAAACAGAACTCCCATGAAGACGATATCAAATAAATCAAAAATAGTTTTTCTCTCCACTTTTCCACCCACGCAATGCGGAATCGCAACTTATACTCAAGATACGATTAAAGGTATTACTGATGTTTTTGGCAAATCGATTACCTGCGAAATTTGCGAATTGGTCGATAAACCCAACACAAAACCAACACAAGCTTTTACCTTAAACACAAAAAACAAAGATGATTATGCTAAAGCTGCCAACGAAATCAATAAAGATGAAAAGATAAAGTTAGTTCATATTCAACATGAATTTGGTTTATTTGGCGGTCAATATGGAGATCATTTATTAGATTTTTTAAATACAATTAAAAAGCCCGTAACCTTTACTTTCCATAGTGTTATTCCAAATCCGAATAACGAGTTAAGAACTTTTGTAAAATTACTTCTAAGCTACAGTAAGTCCGTTTTTGTAATGACAAATCAGTCCAAAGAAATTCTAATCAGAGAATATGATATTTCTGAAGATGTAATAACAACTGTACCGCACGGAACACATATTGTAATTTATGAAACTCCTTATCAAGCTAAAGCAAAATATGATATTCAAGACAGATTAGTATTATCAACCTTTGGATTACTTGGTGAAGGAAAGAATATCGAAACTGGTTTAAATGCTTTGGCTAAAATCCTTAAAAAAGAACCAAATGTACTTTACTTGATAATTGGAAAAACGCATCCAAATTTAATTAAAGACGGTGTTGATGCGTACCGAAATAAACTTGAAGCACTTGTTGAAGATTTGAACTTAAAAGATAATGTTCGTTTTATCAATAAGTATTTAGACACTGATGAACTTTTAGATTATTTAAAAGCTACTGATATTTATTTGTTTACTTCAAAAGATCCAAACCAAGCAGTAAGCGGCACTTTTTCATACGCGATGAGTTGTGCTTGCCCAATGGTAGCTTCAAAAATTCCGCATACGAGAGAAGTTCTAACCTCAGATTGCGGCGTTTTAGTCGATATTGGAAATGTTGATCAGTTTGCCGAATCGACTCTTAAATTAATTTCGGATGAAAATCTAAGACACGAAATGGGAATCAATGCCTTTAGAAAAACCAGAGCCTCATCTTGGGAAAATACGGCAATAATTCACATGAACACTTACAAAAAACTAATTGAAAAACCGACTGAAATTAAATACAGTTATCCTAAAATACAATTAAAACATATTAAAAAATTAACAACAGACCTAGGTATCATACAGTTTAGCAAAATTTCTATTCCTGATCTAGAATCTGGATATACTTTAGATGATAATTCTCGCGCCCTAATTGCATTTTGTATGCATTATAAGTTAACAGAGGATAAAAGCGACCTTCCCTACATTTTGATTTATTTAGATTTCATAGAAAGATGTCAAAAACCAAAAGGAAATTTCATTAATTATGTCGATCAGGATTACCGCGATCATATCGAACAAAATGCCGAAGTTAATTTAGAAGATTCAAATGCAAGAGCTATTTGGGCTTTAGGAACTGTTATTTCTAATGCTGCAATACTTCCTGAGAGTATTTCAAAAAAAGCCGAAAAATGCTTGCTGCATGCATTAAAATCTGCAGAAAACATTACATCTCCAAGAGCAATAGGTTTTGCCACAAAAGGACTGTATTTATACCATAATACAGTTCCAAACTTATATGTGGCTGCCATTATACATAAACTGAACTCAAAATTACTAACCAATTATGAAAACACAGCCACTGATGAATGGAAATGGTTTGAAAATTATTTAACCTATGCTAATGGGATTCTCCCAGAATCGATGCTATATGCTTATCTAATTACCAATAAGCCTATTTATAAAAAAGTTGCAATGGATTCATTGGATTTTTTAATATCAAAAATGTTTATCAACAAGAATTTTAAAGTAATTTCAAATCAAGGATGGTATCAAAAAGGCTCAGATCCAAAGCATTTTGGAGAACAGCCTATTGATGTGTCTTATACAATACAAACTTTAAATGCATTTTACAATGCATTTAAGTTTCCAGAATACAAACATAAAATGAAAACCGCTTTTAATTGGTTTTTAGGAAAAAATCATTTAAACCAAATTATGTATAATCCAGTAAGCGGCGGTGGTTACGACGGTCTTGAAAAAGAAAATGTAAACTTAAATCAAGGTGCAGAATCAACTATATGTTATTTAACCGCAAGATTATTAATGGAAAATTTTGCACAATCGCAATCTAAAGTAATTCCGTTACTAAAATCTAGAACTTGGTATGCTATAAACTCTTAGTAAAACTAACCAATATTTTATTAAACCCTGAAAATCCCTTTTTAAACAAAAGGGATTTTTTGTTATATCACATTCGGCAAGATTTTATTTAATCAACTCACAATGAAAATTATATAAACTTCAGAAAGAGTTGTGTAAATAATTTTAACAAGTATCAGGGTAACTTTCCTAAATAATTACAAAAGCAGAAAAAACTGTTAAAATATTGATTTTAAATACTAAAGCAACTTTAAAACTAAACATTTTGATTCTCAGCCTAAAAAATACATTTACAGAAATTGGAGAGGCAGCTTTGTTTGCAAAGAAGTTTTTTAAAGAGGTCATAATTCCTCCTTATGAGACCAAAGAGTTCTTGAAACAATGTTATGTTATTGGTTACAAATCATTGCCTTTGGTAGCGATCACAGGTTTTATTATGGGTTTAGTACTCACTTTACAATCTCGTCCAACATTAGTAAAATTTGGAGCCGAAAGCTGGCTTCCAGGAATGGTGGCGCTTTCCTTAATTAGAGAAATTGCACCCGTTATTACTGCTTTGATTTGTGCAGGAAAAATTTCCTCTGGAATTGGTGCTGAATTAGGTTCTATGAAAGTTACAGAACAAATTGACGCTATGGAAGTTTCGGCTATAAATCCATACAACTATTTAGTCGTAACTAGAATTTTAGCCTGTACTTTAATGGTGCCTGTATTAGTGTTTTTTGCTGATGCAATTGGAATTATTGGCGGTTATGTTGGAATAAACATTCATGGCGATGTCAATTTTTATAGATACTTAACGCAAATCATACAGTCTTTGGAATTTTTAGATCTGATTCCTGCCACAATTAAAACTTTCTTCTTTGGCTTTTTTATTGGAATGATTGGATGTTTTAAAGGATTTAATGCCGCAAATGGAACCGAAAGCGTGGGGAAAGCTGCAAATTCTGCAGTTGTTACAGCCTCGTTAACCATATTTATTATCGATATGCTCGCAGTACAGATAACTGATTTATTTTTTTAAGATGATTAAAGAAAAAGAAAATATAGAACCACAGTCAAAAAACAGAAAGCAAAACGTAATAATCACTATAAAGGATTTACATAAAACTTTTGGCGAAGATAACGAAGTCTTAAAAGGCATCAATCTGAACTTGCATAAAGGTGAGGATTTGGTAATTCTAGGGCGCTCTGGTTCAGGAAAATCAGTAACTATAAAATGTATCGTTGGATTGATTGCGCCAGACAAAGGCGAAATAACTGTTTTTGATGAAAACATACTGGAACTCAAAAAAAATGAACTTAACAAAATAAGAGCTCGAATTGGTTTTCTGTTTCAAAGCGGTGCTTTGTATGATTCGATGTCTGTACGAGAAAATCTTGTTTTTACTTTGAGCAAACATAAAAGAGATTTATCGCCAGAAGAGATTGAAAATGAAGTTATGGAAGCTCTGGAAAATGTGGGTTTAAGCGATGCTGTAGATAAAATGCCATCTGAACTTTCTGGCGGAATGAGAAAGAGAATTGGTTTAGCAAGAACATTGATTTTAAAACCTGAAATCATATTATATGACGAACCTACAACTGGATTAGATACAATTACTTCTAGAGAAATCAGCGAATTAATTCTTGAAATTAAAAAGAAACAAAAAACATCGGCTATAATAATCACGCACGATATGGCTTGCGCAAAAATGACGGCAGATCGAATTATAGTGCTGAAAGATGGAGTAATTCATGCCGAAGGAACGTATGACGAATTAGAAAAAGACGAAGACAAATGGGTTCGTTCTTTTTTTAAATAAAAAACTTTAGAAATCATGGAGAAACAATCTGGATATACTTGGAAATTAGGAATGTTTGTAACAGTTGGTTTGTTACTTTTTATAACCGCAATTTATTTTATTGGAAAGCAAAAAAATCTTTTTGGTTCAACATTTCACCTTACTTCAAAATTTAAAACGGTCAGCGGTTTAGAAGTTGGAAACAACGTACGCTTTTCAGGCATTAACATTGGTACGGTTGAAGAAATCAGGCTAATTAATGATTCTTCAGTTGTTGTGTCAATGGTCATAAAAGATGAAGTGCGAGAGTTTATAAAAACAGATGCTCGTGCCGGTATTGGTTCTGATGGATTGATGGGCGACAAAGTACTGACTATTTCTCCCGGCACTAAATCACAAAAAATTATTGAAGACAATGGTGCAATAGCTTCTATTGACGGTATCGAAATGAACGACATTATGAAAAGCGTTAAAAAAAGCGTTGATAATGTAGGCGTTATTTCTGAAGAGTTAGCCATTTTCAGCCATAGCATGAATAACGGAAATGGTGCTTTAGCAAGACTGGTACGCGATGATAAAATGGCAAACAGCGTTTCGAATACACTTTCTAATTTAGAAACAGGAACAAAAGGTTTTAGTGATAATATGGAGGCTGCAAAAAGCAATTTCCTATTTAGAGGTTACTTCAAGAAAAAAGAGAAGGAAAAAGAAAAAAAGAAAGAAGAAATAAAGGAAAAGAAAGAAGAACAGCAAGAAAAAGCCGCTAAAGCTAAAGAAGAAAAAGCTAGTAAACCTTAACAGTAAAAACAATGAAAAATCAAAAACAGAATAGCAGTAATGCCTTCGAAAAATTTGCTTCAAATGTTTCAAAAGCTGCCGGAAGCACAACAGCATTTGTCTCCGCTTTTGCCATTGTACTTGTTTGGGCAATTTCTGGACCGTTTTTTAATTATTCTGAAACCTGGCAGCTGGTTATTAATACCGGTACAACAATTATTACTTTTTTAATGGTTTTTTTAATTCAGAAAGCACAAAACAAAGATTCCCTTGCTATCCAATTAAAACTAAACGAATTAGTTGCTTCAAATGAATATTCAAGCAATAGTCTGGTTGACATTGAAAATATGACCGAGGAAGAAATGGTTATTATTCAAAAATACTATCGCCGACTTAGTGAGCTTGCTAAAAAAGATGAAAGCATTAGAACTTCGCATTCTATAGCCGAAGCACATCAGCAGCACGAACAAAAAGATAAAAATAGAGGTGCTCGAAAACTAGCTCAAAAACCTACTCAAACAGCACAAAATAAATCAAAAAAATGAAATTACGCTCTACAGAGACTTTCTGGCCTTTAAAAAATGCCATGAATATTAGTTATCCTTCTATCAATTCTGATATCAATACTGAGATTCTTATCATTGGAAGCGGAATAACTGGGACTTTAATGGCATATAAATTAATTTCTGAGGGAAAAAAAATAGTACTCGCAGATCGTCGTGATGTTTGCAACGGAAGTACGGCTGCAAGTACTGCTTTACTACAATATGAAGTTGATGTACCTTTGCATGAATTAGTAAAACTTAGAGGCGAAAAATGCGCTGTAGACAGTTACAACAATGGAAAAAAAGCGATTTTTGATCTTCGAACAATAATTGATACTATCAAAAGCGACTGTGGTTTTGAGTTTAAAAAGAGTATTTATTTTACGTCACTCAAAAAAGATATTCCATTTTTAAAAAACGAATTTAAAGTTCGTAAACAATTCGGTTTTGATGTGAGCTGGCTCAATAAACAGGATTTAGAAAAAATAGGGTTAAATGCTCTTGCTGCATTAGAATCGAAAACGGCTGCAGTTATTGATCCTTTTAAATTGGCTGGGGACTTACTTTATTACTGTGAGCAGAATGGCATGCAGATTTTTGATCGAACCAATATCGTCAGTATTAGTAATCAAAAAGGAAGATGTATTGCTCAAACAGAAAATAAATATACCATTACAGCAGATCACGTTATACATTGTACAGGTTACGAAAGTACCGAAACTTTAAATGAGAAAATAGTCGACTTAAAAAGTACTTATGCGATTGCATCTGAATCTATCGAAGAGATTCCACTTTGCTTAAAAAATGCCATACTGTGGGATACAGCAAATCCGTACTTTTACTATCGCGCTACTTCAGACAACAGAATTATAATGGGCGGAGGCGATGAAGAATTTAAAGATCCTAAAAAAAGAGATAATCTGCTTCCTAAAAAAGAATTGCTTTTGCTAAAACAATTTCAAAAGAGATTCCCGAATTCTGACTTTAAATTAGATTATTCTTGGGCAGGAACTTTTGGAGAAACCAAAGATGGACTTCCGTATTTTGGGAAACCAAATGCGAAAAAAAACGAGCATTATATTTTAGGTTTCGGAGGAAATGGAATTACTTTCAGCGTGATGGGAATGAATTCTATTTTAGACTCGATCACTAACAAAAAGAATCAGGATTTAGAGTATTATCGATTTGGACGTTGAGGAAGGTTCTTAGAAACTAAGACGCTAAGGTTCTAAGCTTTTTTTCTTAGAATCTTAGCTCCTTAGAACCTTATTTTACTAATTTTATAAAATGAAAAGTTTTTCCTTCGCTCCTATCAGCTCAGTAAATTCGACGATATTAATTTTAGGCACAATGCCTGGAACAAAATCTTTAGAACTCAATCAGTACTACGGGCATAATCAAAATAACTTCTGGAAATTTTTATTTACCATTTTCAATGAAGATTTCAGCAATGATTACGAAATAAAAAAAGCATTTTTACTTCAAAACAAAATTGCTTTATGGGATGTATTGCAGCATTGCGAACGAGTTGGAAGTTTAGACAGTGCCATAAAAAATGAAATTGCCAATGATTTTGAAACCTTTCTAAAACAACATCCTAATATAAAAACCATACTGTTTAACGGACAAAAAGCGGCACATTTTTTCAAGAAATATGTTAAACTTCAAGATACCTATCAGCTTATAACACTGCCGTCAACAAGTCCTGCAAATGCTAGTAAATCTTTACAGTCAAAGCTTGAACAATGGCAAATTATAGGCACGTTGTAATTTTTCTATATTGAAATCATATAACATTTGATACTCAAGATATAACAAACAATGGCTGCACATAACCTAATTTTACTAATATAAATCAAAGTCAAAATATTGACAATTTGACACTTAATAAGACTTATAAATATATTACTAAGTAAAACTGTAAAAAGTTTTTACGATAAAGGAAACATTGGTTATGTTAGTTTATTTTTGAGAAAAAAAGCTATTCTATTCTTTTAGAGTAGCTTTATTTTTTTTACTTTCATATAAACATTCTACATTATGAAAATTCAAACCTACTACAATCATATACGATTTTATACCGCACATCATTTTGTATTTTATCCGCTTGCAGTTCTGTTTTTTCTCAGCAGTTTGTACTTTGCTTTTACCTCAGCAGATACGCTAATTTGGTCCTTTATAAGTATTCTTTTTGGCTTACTTATTTTTCTCGCTTATATGCTGCGCCAGCATTACGCACTTACTTTACAAAATCGAATTATACGCTTAGAACTTCGCTATCGCTATTTTACATTAACTGGAAAAAGATTTGAAGAAATTGAATACAAATTTACCGATGATCAAATATTTGCACTTCGTTTTGCTCCAAACGACGAAGTTCTCACTTTAATCGACGATGCTCTTAAAAACAACCTCTCGGGCGATTCTATCAAAAAAGCCATTGTACACTGGCGGGCAGATTATCACAGAGTTTAATAGGGAAAAACAGTTTCAAAATTTCGAAATCATGGGCGTGACCCCATATAAAAAAAGCCCCAATTTACCTTGCGTTCATTGGGGCTTTTTCTATATGACGCTTGGCTATTCGCTCCAGCAATTGCAGGATTGTTATTATCCCTCAAATGGGCTGTATTTAACAAAACTATCGAAATATATAACTGATAATCAAATAATAAGACTCTAAAATCAAAATGAATGATTTTTTTTGTTAACTTTAATTGTTAAAAATTCATCAATAAATTTAAAGATAAACCTCATGAAAAGATTATTTTATTTTTTGATAATTCCGTTCTCGTATCTTTCATCTCATGCACAAATTGTAGCAGATGCATCAACAAAAGACACTCTAACTGCCGTACAAAACAACTTCGACGACCTGCAAGATTACGCTGACGATTTGCCTTGGCATGCAAGACGATTTAAATTTACAGCTGGTGCATTTTTCCCAATAAACAATACACAAGTCGAAGTGGGAACAAATAATGGTAATTTTGGAAATATGATTGATTTTGAAAAGGATCTCGGTTTTAATAAAAGCAGCGAATCATTTACTGCGGCTTTTGAATGGCGTATTTCAAGAAGATCAAGACTAGGCTCTGAATATTTTTATTTGAATAGAAAATCAACAAAAGTCCTTCAAAAAGAGATAGAATTTGGTGATCATACCTATCCTGTAGATGCAAGAGTTTCTGCATTTCTAGACAATCAGATTATTAGAGTATATTACGGTTACGCTTTTATATCAAAACCAAAATATGAAATAGGTGCTTTAATAGGTGCGCATGTAATGCTAGTAGACGTAGGTCTAAGTTTGGAAGGACAAACTCAACAGCTTTCCTATAATGATGATTTTGGAGTGACTGCTCCATTGCCAGATATTGGACTTTGGGGAGAATTTGTATTGGGCAAAAAAGTAGGTCTATATGCTAACTTTAATTACTTCGCTATAAAAATAAATGATATCGACGGTCGTATTTTGAGTTACAATCTTTCTGTATTATATAACGTATATAAAAATTTCAGCTTAACTGCAGGATATACGGGCTTAAACATTAGAGTTGATGCTGAAAAAGAAAGACTGAACGGCTTCTTTAAATGGGGTTATAATGGTCCAACTATTGCTGCTACATATTCATTTGGTAATCACGTTAAACTTTACAAACATTAGAGTTTTAAATTCCAAATTTTACAATTAAAACAAAATAACAAACCCGATATCTTTTGGAAGATATCGGGTTCATTGCTCAAACTCAAACTTAATTCAAAATATACCAACTAACTTATTTATCGATTAGAGTAAATTTTATAGCTGTTCCTCCTCCAGCTGCCAATTTTATATTTAAAACACTTTTATTATTCACTTTTTGTTTTGAAATAGTTACAGGATAAGGATTCGTTTTATAATTCGCTCCTGCTCCATCAGCATAAATTTCTGCTTCGTACTCTTTTCCCTCATCCAAGAAAGATAAAGCTGTTTTAAGATCTCTGGCTTCTCTATTTGTAATAGCACCTAAATACCAGTTTTTCTCTTCCCAATCTTTTCTGGCAATTGTTGTATACTCGCCAATTTTAGAATCTAAAACTTTTGTTTCTGACCATGTACACGGCACCTCTTTTATAAACTGAAATTCAGGTTTACCAACATAATTCTCAGGCGTGTCTGAAGCCATTTGCAGCGGACTAAAAATAATTACATACAATGCCAATTGATTTGCTAAAGTTGTCTGCACCCTAGCTCCAGAAGGTGTTTTATAATCAAAATTGAAATTCCCAGGCGTGTAATCAAAAGGACCAGAAAGCATTCTGGTAAATGGCAGTGTAGTTAAATGTTCCGGCGTGTTTCCGCCATCTACAGACCATGCATTATATTCCTGACCTCTGCCGCCTTCCTGCGACATAAAGTTTGGATAGGTACGCTGTAATCCTGTTCCTTTTATAGGTTCATGATTATCAATCATAATATGATATTTTGCCGCAGTTTCGATTACTTTTCTATAATGACGTGCTGCATACTGGCTGTCGTGCCATTCTTTTTTATCTAAATATTTATTTACGTAACCTGTCTTTACAGAATTTACGCCCATTTTTTGATACAGCTTAAATGCATCTTCCAATTGGCTTTCATAATGTTTAGAAGCGCCTGCAGTTTCGTGATGTCCTATTAAACGTACATTTTTCATGGCAGCATATTTTGTAATTTCTTCCAGATTAAAATCAGGATATGCTTTTACAAAACTAAAAGCAGATCCGTCGGCAGTCCAATCGCCGTCCCAACCTTCATTCCAGCCTTCAACCAAAACGCCGTCGAAATTATTTTTTGCTGCAAAATCGATATATTCTTTTGTGTTTTTAGTAGTCGCACCATGTTTTGGTCCTTGTCCCCAAGTGTATTTTTCTAAATGCATACCCCACCAAATTCCAATATATTTGGAAGGCGTAATCCAAGAAAGATCTTCAATTTTTGAAGGTTCATTTAAGTTCAGCATGATTGTCGAAACAGCTAAGTCTCCAGGTTTCTCTCCTACAATAATTGTTCTCCAAGGCGTCTTAAAAGGTGTTTCGGCATAAACTTTTACACCATCTGCCCAAGGCACACAGGGGCTTTTGTATTGCTTGTCGCCAGTTTTTAAAAGTGTCATTGAAGCAAAATCTGTCAAATTAGCTTCGTGAATAGCAACGTACAATTTCTCTTTAGTTTCAAAAGTTGCAGGCGTATTAATGGTATCCGTTTTACTCATCGGAGTTTTACGATAAGTGCTTTCGTAATAACTATTTTCGCGATGCACAGGAATCCACCAAACATCATTATCTGATTTAAAAGTAAATTGTGTAATTTCATTAGAAATCTTCACTTTACCTAAATGCGGCTGCTTTGGAAATTCGTATCTAAATCCTAAACCATCATCAAAAACCCTGAAAATAATATCAACCAAACGCTCTTCTCCATTTGATTCTTTAAGATGAACAATTAACTCGTTATGATGATCTTTTACCTTTTTAAATTCTCCCCAAGGCTGTTCCCAAGTTTCATTGGACGTTTTTTCTTCGGTAGAAACTACTTCAAAACCATCGGTCATTTTTTGAATTCCTTGAAACTCAAATCCCATTAAAGAAGGCTCAATAACTGATTTCCCATTTGAGGTAAAACTATACTGGGGCTGACCAGATTCTGTCAATTCAAAAACTAATTCATTATTTTTCCCTGGGGAATTGATTTTGTAGGTTTTATTCGTACTGCAGGCAAAGAGCAATAGTGATGCAAAGGCGATTAAACAGTATCTGTATTTTATGTTTTTCATTATGTGATTGTATTAATTACAACTCTTATTTAATTTCGTTTATTACTTGTTTTGCTTTTGCCGGCTGCATGGAAACAAAATAATTAAATGCCTGATCTAACTTTCTTTGAACATCGGCATTACTTTTCTTTTCGATTCGCAGATTGTACATTTTGCTTATATCTGGAAAAACTGTTTCGGTATTTTTTACTTCTGCAAATGCTTTAATTTTTTCGATATAGGTGTATCCAAATTCAACTGTGGGTTCAAACATGGTGCCTTCTCCAAAGTCATTCCATGTAATCAATTGCAGGTAATTTAAATTTGCATTTTTGGCTAAAGAAAGTGTTTCATCCAGCGTCGCGCCATTGTTATGATCTATTGTCCATCCAATTGCGGCACCGCCTCCGCCATCTGCATAAAAATCTTTAAAACCAGGGTAAGCACTGCCAATTGCAACCGAAAGTTTCGGTTTTGTATTGGTATAAAAATTAGTCAAATAAGTACTATTTTTAAATACCCAGGCATACTCGCCCGAGGCATTTGCTCCAGCTTCAACAGATTGATCCCAAAGGGTTAAAAAAGTAGGTTTTGCAGTCAAAGTATTAAAAACATTTGTCCATTCAACAGGTGTTTGTAATACTATTGGACCAAAATTGAGCAATAAGGGTTTTCCGTTTATTTTTATATAATTAGCATCATCAAAATAGTTATTCTGCAAGTATGCTAAATCTGTTTTTGCGGCACTGGTAACTGAAATTGCTTTTCCGGCATCGACAACATTTTTTGTTACACGGTCTTCATATACAATGGCATATTCTAAACCAACTTTGTCAAGCATTGCAATAAGCTGTTCTGTATTTTCTTTTACCATTCTATAATCGTTAACATCGTAAGTGCCATACCAATCGATTAAAAGTCCGTCTATTCCTGCATATTTCATCAATAACAAATGATTTTCAATCACATTTTTATCACCTGAATGATAGGGCCCGATAAGGGGATAATAGTACGAAGCTATTTCTCGACGATTGTTTGCTCCTATTGTATTTGGATTTTTGTTCGCCATTGTCCAATGATAACCCCATTTTTTATCGGCACTGCTTTCATTGGTTTCAAACCAAGGCATGTAGTGCACGTAAATTTTAGTACTGTTTGTTTTTTCAACCGCCGCTGGTTTTAGTACTTCTGGTTCTACTGGTTTATCTGAACCTTTATCATCGCTGCTGCAGCCCGCGGCGACCAAAATATTCATGATCCCAAAAAACAGTAATGTGATAGATCTTTTCATATTGATGTGCTGTTTGTTTTTACTATAATTGAAGCCATTCAATGTTATTTTCATTTAAAATATGTCAGCCTTCCACGACTAACCAACATGGAAGACTGACATTCAAGAACCTAATTCACAGGATAACCAGGGTTTTGTTTTAGGTTCTTATTCGTTGTTAAAACAGTGCTTGGAATTGGAAAAATGGCTCTGTATTTTTCCGTTTCACCTTTTTCCCACCATGGCAGGAAGAATGTTCCAAAGCGAATATTATCCGTTCTTCTTCTTCCTTCAAAAGTAAATTCCTTAAGCAATTCTTGATCTATAAAATGAAGATCTATTGTTGCCGGCATTTCTTCGCCCGCACGAGCTGTTATTTGCTGTATAAATGGTTTTGCTAAAGCGGGATTACCTAAACGCACGTAACATTCAGCTTGCATCATTAAAATTTCGGCATAACGAATCAATACAAAATCATGATCTCGTTCCCATTGTTCGCCCGCTTTCATTTCGTATTTTCCTAAACGAACTCCTTGATTTTCTTTTGCATCAGCTACGCTTTTCACTTCTTCTGTATAAGTAAGCGGTTCACCGTTATCCATTACAATAACCTGTCCTGTTGCTACGCTGATTTGATCGCCAGCTACCATGCATTTTTTTCTTTTGTCTGTATCTGCAAAAGCAGAATAAACGCCAGGCTGTGCACACATTCCGTTTGCACTCCAAGGAAAATCTAATCCCGTTGCCGAAATGGTCAATTTGTGCAAGTAATGACATGACATTGAGTTCATATAATTTCCTTCTGTTCCAGCTTTTTGATCGTATGGAATTGAAAAAATAATTTCTGGTGATTTTTCATTTTGTGTTGCAAAATTGGCAAAGAAATCTGGTGCTAAAGTGTATCCAGTAACTTTCTGACACATAGTAATACAATCTTGCCAACGTGCTGTTCCTATAAAAGCTTCTGAGTTTAGATATAATCTGGCTAATAAAGAATAAGCAACATTTTTTGTAAATTTAGAATACACAACATTTGATGTTAAGTGCGGAATGGCATCCAATAATTCTTTCTCTACAAAATCATAAACTTGTTTTCTAGTAGAATTTGTCGGCAGTGATGTGTCTTCAAAATTGACTACTATAGGCACGTTCCCAAATAAATCTAAAAGATTGTAGTAGTAATAAGCTCTCAAAGCTTTTAACTCGGCATAAATTGGAGCTTTTGCAGTATCCGTTAATGATGATTTATCTACTTGATAAATGATCGCATTAATCTTTGCAATTCCTGTATAGTTGTAACGCCAAGCCGAAAGAATCATACGGTTATCAGGTTTCCAAGTATGTTTTTGTGCATCTTGATATTGCCCGCCATCATACCAGTTTGTTCCTCTTGTTGGTATAGTCGCTTCATCTGAAACGGTTTCGTTCAAGAAAAATACATATTCGCTTGTTGGAAAATTGTTTGATATATTATCTTTAAATCCTCTTAAAGAAGAATAAGCTCCGCCAACTAATGCGTCGACTTCTTTTGGAGTATTTCCAAAATTCCCGTCTTCTACTCTATCATATAAATCTTCATTTAAATCTGTACATGATATCGTAAAAAGCATGCTTACTGCTAATAATGCTGTTATTTTGACTTTCATTTTTTATATTTTTTGGTTAATTCGCTAATTATTCAGCGTAAAATTTAGTCCAACAGAAATCGTTGTTGGTCGAGGATAATTATTGTATCTGTCAATTCCAGGAGCTGCCAATCCAGTTAAATCCATTACTCCAGTTTGGTTGATTCCATCTTGAGCATTTAAACCTATTTCCGGATCTACACCTTTGTAACCTGTGATTACAAATAGGTTTTCTCCCATTACGTACATTCTAAGTTTAGACTTTTTGAATTTTAAAGGCAGTGTATATCCAAAACTTACTGTTTGAAGTCTAAAGAATGAAGCATCTTCGATCCAATAATCAGAATATTTTGGAGCCGATGTGATTCCGCTTCCTAAAAACGCATCAGGAACATTAAATGTTGGTAATCTGTTTGGATCATTTAACATCATATTAGTTGCGTTTAATGCTTTTTGACCAAACATTCCGTATCCAGAAATTCCAAGATCAAAATTTCCGTACGTAAAATTCATTCCAATACCTAAAGTCAAATCGGGTTGAATATTTCCTAAATCCGTTTTATCAGCATCTACCAAAGCATTTTCTGCAACTATTTGCCCCGCTGCATTGTAGTATTGTATTTTTCCTGTTGAATCTAATCCTGCATTCCTGAATCCCCAGAAAGTTCCAACTGGATAACCTTCTGCAATAATTTGAGAATATTGTCCAGACATACCTGCTAATCCGTGTAACGATCCGCTGTAAATAACATCTGTTTTATAAGTAGGATTTGATAGTTTTTCGATTTTCTGCACATTATGACCAAGAGTCAAGTTAGCATTCCAGTTGAATTTTTCTCCTTTAACAATATCAGCATTCAAAGTAAGTTCAACTCCTTTATTAGACATTTCTCCCACGTTTGCCAACATAGTTCCCACTAAATATGGAGGCTGCGGCACTTCGTAGGTATACAATAAATCGTCTGTATTTTTTGAATAATATTCGAATGAACCCGTAATTCTATTAAAAAGACTAAAATCTACACCAATGTTCAATTGTTTTGTTGATTCCCATTTTAAGTCAGGATTTGGGTTTTGTGTTGGCGAATACGCCAAACTCCATCTTTCTGTCGCAGGATCGTAGTAACTATCCTTTCCAACTCCTAAAATCGAAAGCGATTTGTATTCTCCAATTCCGTCTTGATTTCCAGTAACTCCATAACCTGCTCTAAGTTTTAAATTGTCCAGCCAGCCTTTTGTTCCATTCATAAATTCTTCACTCGAGATTTTCCAAGCGACAGACGCTGATGGGAAAGTTCCCCATTTATTATTTTCTCCAAAACGGCTTGAACCATCTCTCCTTACTGTAGCCGTAAGCAGATATTTGCCATCATAAGAATAATTTGCACGAGCATAAAATGAAACTAAATTTGATTTTCCTTTATACGAATATACATCTCCCAAACGGTAATTGTAACCAGCACCAAGATTATTGTAGCTGAAAGCATCTGTTACAAAACCACTTCGCTGTGCTCCAAAACCTTCATAAATATTTTCTAGGTAAGAGTATCCTGCAAGTGCACCGATAGTATGTTTGTCTATTACTTTATTGTAATTTACATACAATTCTCCTTGAGCATTTGCATACTCAGCATATGTTTTTTGCCCATATCCTTTTTCATCTACACCTTCCATAACAGCGTAAGATGGTTTGTAAGTACTGCCTTTTACTGCATTATGTTCGTATGAAATGTTGGCAACAGCAGTAAAATCATTTAGAAACTTAACCTCCGTTTTAAAATAACCTAATAACCTGTGTCTTTCATTATCGGTAGTTCTATTTGTTAGGATTTCAACAGGATTTTGATATACGTTTCCAGAAACAGCTGAAAATTGTCCGTTAGCATCATAAACTGGAATTGTTGGATTAAGATTGTAAGCGCGCTCAAATATTCTATAATCCATAGGATGCCATTTGTCTATATTAGCAAATAAACCCGTATCAAATTTCACCTCTTTATTGTCTCCAAGATATTGATAGGCATTTATATTTCCGCTTAATCTTTCTAAACCTGTTTTTTTAATAACTCCTTCATTGTTTAAATATGATAGAGAAGTTCTAAAACCACTGTCAGCTTTTCCAGAATTAATACTTAAAGTATGCGATTGCGAAATTGCAGTTTGCTCAATTGCTTTCTGCCAATTGGTATTTCCGCCAAAATCAACCGCATCTTTGTTTCCTGCTGAGCGAACATATCCTCTCCATTGATTTGCTGATAAAAGATCTAAATTATCAGTAACATAACCCACGCTCGATAAACCGCTGTATACTACAGAAACTCCCTTTGTACCAGACTTTGTTGTAATTATAATAACTCCGTTTGCTCCTCTTGAACCGTATATGGCTGTCGCCGAAGCATCTTTAAGAACGTCTACCGTTTTAATGTCTGACGGTTGTACGATATTAATATCTACACCCGCAATTCCATCAACTACAATTAAAGGGCTGTTGCTTGCGGTTAAGGAAGTTCCGCCTCGCAAGCGTATTGTAGAACCTGCAGCTGGATCTCCAGAAGGACGAATTATGTTTAATCCTGCAACTTTTCCCTGCAAAACCTGTTCTGTAGAAGAGATTGTTCCTTTTACTAAATCATCCGCTTTTACACTCGAAATAGCACCTGTTAAATCTGATTTCTTTTGTGTTCCATATCCTACTGAAACTACCTGAACTTCGGCCAATTGATAACCATCGTTTTGAAGACGAATATCAAGTTTTGAACTAGAACTGGTAATTTGTACTTTTTGAGTTGTTGACCCAATAAATGAAACTTCTATCGAACCTCCTACAGCTACCATCAAGGTAAATTTTCCGTCAAAATCTGTTGTTGTTCCGTTTCTTGTTCCCGTTTCTATAATTGATGCACCCGGAAGTACATTTCCTGTGTTGTCATATACAGTACCAGATACCTGCTTTTTCTCTTGAGCAAACATTCCTGCCGAAAGAAAAAGCATGAAAATCATGAATACCAGCGATTGAGTAGTCCACATTTGATGCAGGACTCTTTTTTTATTTTTACTATTCATATGCGGTTATTTATTGTTTTTTATCGGTCATATGTAATTCACATATCCAGTATTGGTTCTACGGCCAATTTTGGATTATGCTCATTTCATTAGAGTTGATGTTTTAATTTGATAGCGAATTATTTGTCTAAAGTTTTCAGCGGAATTGTGGTATCTGAAATCGTTTTGTTCTTATTGTCTTTTACCAAAACATGTATTTCATTTAAATTTGGAATTCCATTTAGTTCTGAAACTAAGTTGACAAATCCTTTTATCTCAGCTTTCCCTCCAGTAAACTCACCAGAAATTATTTTACTTCCAGCTGTAATGCTGTAGATTAATTTGTTTACACCTGATTCATTATTTTTTCTCGACATTCCCAGAAAATCTTTCTGACTGATTTGTAGTGGAAAGAATCCAAAAACTGGTGCCGGCGGCGGTACATAAGCTCCTGCGTATAAAACCTGATCTGGAATTGTTCCTGCCCAATCATCTTTTACCATTAAGAAAACTAAATTTTCCATAATGTAACCTTCTGGCGCATTGTAATAATCTTTAGGAACTAAGTCCATTTTATAAAAACCATTACCCAAATCTTTTAATTTCGTTTTAGCCGCAATTTCAGGCAGCCACGATTGATATTCTTGTTTAAGATTCCAATCATTCAAGCCACTGTGCATGTGAACGCTTGCTGCTCCAGCAAAACCAGGCGCTAAATTGGCATTAAACAAAATACTTAATCCTTTATCAATAGTTGGTTTGGTCGGATAAGCTCTGATCAGCTCATTTGCAGTATAAAAAGAAGAAAAATCAGTATAAGGCATATTTGCCACTTCACTTTGTTTTGATCCATTTTTGTTTTTTAAACGAAACCAAAATCCTGCACTTGCAGCAATTTCTTCTGGAGTTCTAGAAAAATACTGAGTGGGAGTTAAAGTGAAACTCCAAACTTTATTGCCAACATAAGTCAATTTTGCAAAATCTGAAGAGTTTTCCCAGTTGTTTGCATCTGGTTCTGATGGTGACCAAATCCAAATAAATACATCTTCATTTTCTGCAAATGTGGTTGCCGAAAGATCAAAAAACCAAGTAACTTTTTCATCATATTTGTATACTACCGGAAATGATGACATCGCGCCTACTGATCCCGCGGCTTCTTGTGCCTTTATAAAATTAGGCGCCATCAAAAGGGCTAGTAAAATTGTATATATAATTTTTTTCATATTACTTTCTAATTAATAGCATTTAATTTAAATACGTAAGACACAAACGGAGTTCCACCAGAGCTTCTAGTTAAAATAATTTCCATCTCTCCATTTTTACCCGGAATAGATGATACTCTTAATTCGTCTGTTTTTTGAGTTTTTTGGGCATCACTGTATAAGTAAATTTTAACAGGATTGCCCGGATTTGTCGGCTGAAAATCTGAACTTAGCTGCCAATATCCTTTTGGGGCAAATAAAGGCGGAACATTACCAGTAACTTCATAACTTGTTGGTTTGTTCTTTTCATCTACGTTGAATTTGATTTTAAAATCTTCGTAGTTAAAATAAGTACTCAAGTTTTCTTCGTTTGGCTCGATCTTATTTGCCTTTGCAAAATCATCGACCATTTTCAAGTTTGTTAATCCCCAATTACCGTCTACCTTTTCGTAAATCGTAATTGGATCAACGTAGCTTCCGTCTTCTGTAGTATCGCAGCTTATTGCAAAAAAACAGATCAGCAGAGCTAACAAGTAATAACTTTTACATCTCATAAAATTTTGGTTTTTGTTAGTTTTTTATCCCTTAAAAAGGACAGTACGAAACTAGATGTTAAATAAATCTAAAAAAAAACATCCACTAAAAATCAAGATTTATTTAGATCATATTCACTCACAAACAATTAAAAATCAAATAGTTAAATACTTGTGTTATTTCTAAAAATCAAGATCATGTAAAGACATAAAAACACTTTTTTCGACACCAATTATGATAATATGAAAATTTTATAGCAATATTTTTTTACTATACATATATTTAATCACTTTTTATTGTATAATTGCAAACAAATAGAGTGGTTTTAACATTTTTAGGCCATTTTCAGGCTTATCAGATGTTTTTTCAAGAAATCTTAAAGAACTGCTTTCAATCTAAAAAACTACTAATCATCAGTTTTTAATTAGTTTTGATTTAAAACGCGTTTACGCTAACCATAAATTATCTTACCCCTAAAACCAAAACAAAAACATGCGAAAAATATTCTTTTTGTATTTTTTCATTGCGGGTTTTTCTTTAACCGCCAAAGAGACCAATCCTATTCTTGAAGAATTAGATAATGCATTGCTTAAAAAAGAGATTTACTTAAAACAGAAATATCGTAAAATTGAATCCTTAAAAAAGAATGTTTCAAAATATACTGTTAGTCAAAACAATGAACAGTTGTATAATACTTATATGTCGTTATTTGACGAATACAAATCATTCAAATACGACTCTGCTTATTATTATTTGGAAGAAGCAAAAATTAAAGCCAAAGTTTTAAAAGATCCCAAATATTTGGCTAAAAGCCGAATTAAAGAGGGATTTGTACTCTTATCGTCAGGACTTTTTAAAGAAGCTATTGATACGCTGAATGTGATTGATGACAAAAAACTCGATTTAAAAAACAAATTCGAATACTATAACATAAAAGCTCGAGCTTACTACGATCTGGCCGATTACAATAAAGATCAGCGTTTTAATATTCATTATGTACAACAGGGAAACCATTTTCTAAAAAAAGCTTTAGAATTAATTGGCACTAATACCAACGAATATTGGGCTGCAGAAAGTTTAAAACGTCTAAAGCAGCAAGACTGGCGAGGCGCTGAATTTGCTTTTAGTTATTGGATTAATAATTACAAATTACCACCCGACTATTATGGTATTGCAACATCTAGTCTAGGCTATATTTACTCGGAAAGAGGTTATACAAAAAAAGCGATTCAATACTTAGCGCTTGCCGCTATTGCCGATGTTAAAAATGCCACTAAAGAAACGGTTGCGCTGCGAAATCTTGCCAACGAACTTTTTAAAATGGGCTATTTGGATAAGGCAAATGAGTATATTAATATCGCTATGGATGATGCTACTTTTTATAATGCCAGGCATCGAAAAATTGAGATTTCATCAATTCTGCCAATTATCGAAAAAGCACAATTAAATAATGTAAAAGAGAAAAATGATAAGCTGGAAAAAATCATTATTTTATTGACAATACTCACTTTGATTATTATTCTTTTTTCGATTATCATTTTCAAACAATTAAAAGAGAAAAATAAAGCGCGAAAAATAATGGCTTCTTCGTATGCGCAGCTGCAGGAAATGAATGTAAGCTTAAGCGAAGCCAATGCTATTAAAGAAGAATATATTACGTATTTTATAAAAGCAACATCGGCCTTTATCAATAAAATCGATCACATTCAGAAAAGCACACTTCATAAAATTATTACCAAAAAGACTGATGAAGTTATTGCGAGTTTAAAACGCTACAATGTGAAGGAAGAAAGGGAAAATCTTTTTCATCAATTTGATGAAATTTTCTTGAAATTATTCCCCACTTTTGTGACCGATTTTAATCAATTGTTTCCAAATGATCATAAGTGCATCGTTAAAAAAGGAGAGCTTTTAAATACAGAACTCCGCATTTTTGCTTTATATCGATTGGGTATTCAGGAAAGCAGTCAGATGGCAGAATTTCTAGAACTTTCTGTGGCTACAATTTACACTTACAAAACCAGAATTAAGAGTAAATCTCATTTTAAAGATACTTTCGAAGAGAAAATTATGGCGATTAAAACGATATAAGTTTTTCTGTCAGGGATAAAAAAGTTTGCCACAGATTAACAGGATTTAAATAATTTTTTATTTTGTAAATGTTGAATTTGTAATGTGAAAAATTTGCCACGAATTTCTACGAATTATTTTTGAAATATGAATGTAGGAATTCGGGACGAAAAAAGATGTATACAACTTGATCCTCTTCCTTGCTCCATAAGAACCGAATATTTATAGCAATTTATAAAGCTCCGGCGGAGCGACATAAAATTGCCGCGAATTACACGAATTTTCACAAATTTTTCCCCAAGTAATTCGTAAAAATTCGTGTAATTTGTGGCAAACATTTTTTACTCAGCTTCTAATTGTAAAATAATATTTTGATACAATTTACTAAGTGAAAACAATTGCTCTGCAAAAATCATAATTGCCAGCGGAACAAAGAAAAATATCATTAGATTTTCTTCGTATAAGAAATAAGTGGTTATCATTAAAATACGAGCGTATTCGAGATAATAAATCCATTTTCGCTGTTCTAAAAGTGCTCCGCAGTTAATTAATGTTATTAGTATTAACGCCAGAACAAAACCTTTATCTAACACATTTAAGCGATCAAAATAATAGGTAAAAACCGTCAACAATAAAGTACAGATTCCTAATTGAATATAAAGATAATTCCTGAAACGAAGCCTTTGATTTGGATTGCTTTTATCTTGTAAAAAACGCTTTTCTAATGTTGGACGAATATCTTGATCCATATGTGCCGGGCTTCCAAAAACGGCATTCCATTTTGCTTTAAACCCTTTTGAGCGTTTCCATAATTCAAAAATTTCAAAGTAATAGTGAAAGTGCTGCCATAGAAAACTATAACTTTTTAAAGGATGAGTCAAGCCGTATTTTGGTTTTTCTTCTTCCTCCTGAAAAGTACCAAAAAGACGATCCCAAAACGTAAACATATCCCCATAATTTTTGTCTAAATATTTCTCGTCAGAAGCATGATGAACACCATGAACGGATGGTGTAACAAAAACGTATTCGAGCCATTTAATTTTTCCTATAAGCTGTGTATGTGTAAAAAACGAATAGGCTCCATGCACAATAAGCATTGTGATTACCATTGAGGGATGAAAACCAATAAAAGGCAGTATACACCAAAATCCTGTTCGAACTATTGCCTGAAATGTTGTAATTCTGGCTGCTGCCGTAAAATTAAACTCTTCGCTGTGATGATGTACAATATGTGCCGCCCAGAAAAAATTGACCTCGTGCCCTAATCTATGGTACCAATACCAAACAAAATCTGTAGCGAGAATTAAGGCAATCCAAACTAATACACCACTCGGAATATCAAAAATTCTATATTCATCATAAATCAAATAATACAGTTGATAAAAACTGCCGGCAATAAACAAATTAATCAATCGTTCTGCGATACCAATACTTATATTAGAAACAGAACTTTCATAATTAAAAATTTCAGGTCTTTTTTTTCGTTGTGCCAGCTTGTATTCAAGAAATAAAAAAAGAAAAAAAGCCGGCATTGCAAATGCTAGAAAATTAATGTTTTTCATTTTTAAAGATTATATGAATTGATATGAAATTAAAAAAGATATTTTCACCAATAAAAAACCCTCACTGGCTTTCTATCGATGAAAATAATCTTAGTCTTGTTTAAAAATAGAATTAGTTCTGTTTGAATTTTGGCGCTTCGGCTGCCACTTCTTTTACAGATTGTGTTTCAGCTACTTTTTTCAAAGCAATAATATAGGCCGCAATTCTAGGCGTTACATTGTGTTTTGCAGCAATTCTGAACACCGTCTCAAATCCTTTTTCTAAAATATCTTCTAAGCGTTTGTTTATTTGATGAATTCTCCACGATTCTAACAAGGAATTTTGAAGCCATTCAAAATAAGAAACGGTCACACCGCCTGCATTCGCCAAAATATCTGGAACTACCAAAACATTATTTTCATGCAAAATTTTATCAGCATCTGAAGAAACTGGTCCATTTGCAGCTTCAATTATAATTTTTGCACGAATGTCATGCGCGTTTTTCTGAGTGATTACGTCTTCTTTGGCAGCAGGAATCAATACATCAACATCTAAAAGCAGCAAATCCTCATGTTTAATTGCAACGGAATTTGGATAACCTTTTATTGTTTTATTATTCAAATTATAATATAAAATAAGCTCTGGAATATTAATTCCCTGCGGATTATAAAATGCTTCCGATACATCACTTACTGCAACAATTTTTAATCCTTTTTCATATAAAAACAAAGCCGAATGCAGCCCTACGTTTCCAAAACCTTGAATTGCAGCTGTTGCTCTTGCCGGCCTGATTTTTAATTTTTGAAGTGCCAATAAACTAATAATACTCACTCCTCTTCCCGTTGCTTCTACTCTGCCCAATGAACCTCCTGAATGCAGATGTTTCCCTGTTACAACGGCATGAATTGTTTTACCGTGAACTATTGAAAATTCATCCATTAGCCAGCCCATTTCGTCTGGGCCAGTTCCCATGTCTGGTGCAGGAACATCTTTTTGCGGACCAAAAATATCCGATAATGCTTTTGTATAAGCCCTCGTAATACGTTCTAGCTCTGTTTTTGAAAGTGTTCTTGGATCGCAAATAATACCTCCTTTTGCTCCTCCGAAAGGAATTCCAGTTACTGCAGATTTCCAAGTCATCCAAGCAGCTAATGCTTTTACTTCATCAAGATTTACGGCATTATCATAGCGAATACCGCCTTTAGATGGTCCCAAAGCTGTATTATGTATTACGCGGTAACCTTCAAAATTCTGCTCGGTTCCGTTGTCTAATGTTATCGAAAAATTTACTACAATTTGTTTTTCAGGACGCTGCAGCTTTTGCCTGATTGATTCATCTAACTTTAGAATATCTGCAGCTATATTAAAACGATCAATCATAGATTGAAAGGGATTCTGTTTTATAATTTCTGTACTCATAATATTTACTTTTAATTTTTATGATTTACTTAATTTGGGTTTACTAAATTGTTTTATTTCTGATAAAAATCAGCAGCTGATGCATGTACAACACGGAACTTTCGTCGAGCAGTATGGCATCATAATATTGATATTTCTATTTGATCTCATTTTGTTTGTTTTTTACTAGTTCTAAAAAAAGCCTTTCATGGTGCATGAAAGGCTAAAAAAAAAATAACTAACAAGTACTTTCTATTAACGCCATTTCATTGCATTGTTCATCATGCAGCACATCGTCAAGCTGCACATAAACGGAATGATATTTAGACTAGAGTTTTTCATTGTTAATGCAAATCTATAAAATATATTTTATAAATTCTATAGAATTAGTAGAGTTTATTTTAAAAAACTTTCAATTCAACTCAAAACTAACTGAATATTAAAGCTTTAAAAGAATGAAAAATGCACTAAAATTGTGACCTAACAATGAAAACAATAGAGATTAACGCTAAAAGAAGTCCAATTATATTAATCTTTGATAGTTTTTCTTTGAAGAAAAATAGACCAACAAGACTTCCTAATACAATTACGCCCATATTCATTCCCGCAAAAACTGTTGATGGATTTTCAGCAAATGCCTTATGCGCTTTTAAATAAAATAGAATATTTCCGAAATTAAAAATCCCAACTAAAGCTCCGAACAAAGCATTTTTAGTACTAAATCCATTCTTTTTAAAAATAACATCGTAAAGCACTATTAACAAAGAGACTGCTAATGCAATACTAAAAACAACGAATAGTGATGTTGTATATGGCAAAGTGGTATAAAGTGCTATTTGTTTAAAAAGTATATCAATTATTCCAAAACCAACAAAAACGGCGACAGGAAAAATCCACTTATTCTGCTCGTTCTGCATCTGTTTTCTTAAAATGAATAAAAGCGCAATAAACCCAATTATAAGCCCAATTACTTTATAAGAATTAAACTCTTCTTTAAAAATTAACCATGCCGCAAGTATGGGAATAAACAATGATAATCGTTGTGCCGCATCAGTTTTTACAATTCCCATATGTTTTATTGAAAATACCAGAAAGAGAAAAACGATAGGAAGCAAAATACCAATTGCTGTATAAATATTCCACGGAGCATCTTCATGAACTATAGTAAGATCCGGACTAAAAGTAAAAAAACAAAGTACTAATGCCGCTATATAATTGAACGCAATAATTTGAATGGGATTAGCATTGTATTTACGGGTGATTTTAAAGATTACACCAACGGTAACACTGCAAAGTATACTTAGAATTAAAAACAGCATAGAATTAAATTTTGAATGCAAAAATAGTACTTATACCTTCTTACTTTTAAGTTTTACCTCTTTTATTCCTGCCTTTCTAATTTCCAGCTGCGTAACTTTTCCTTTTTTATCTTTTACAAATTCAACTGTAGTATTGTTATTGTCTGAGCGAAAAAATTTGGTTTGAGATTCTGGCAATAACTCAATATCTTGATCTATATAATACAGCTTATTATCTTTCTTTAAAATTTTAATATTTTCATACTCTCCCACGTACTGATCATAGATTTTTGCATCTACAGCAGTTTGAATGTGCTTGTACGGAAGTTCAACTTCTTTTCCAAAACAGATTCCGGCAAGACCATACGCAATATAATAAGACTTTGACTGGTTATTAGATAAAACAGTAATTAATATATTATCGTTTGTAAATTTATTAAATGATGTCATGGCTCCAAAAAAGCCGCCGTCATGCGCAATTAACTGATGATTTTGACTGTAGAATGGATTAACCAAAAACCCAAAACCAAAATCTTGATCGTTGTATGAAGTAAACATTTTTCTCTTTGATTCTTTCGACAAAATAATCTCACTGTCAAACAAGGCTTTATTCCACAAATACAAATCATCAACAGTTGAATAAACACCATCGTGACCTATATTAAAATTCCAATTGATATAAGGATTTTTTACTAGTTTATCATTTTCGAGATAATATGATTTAGCCATTTTCTCAACTATTGTACTATTTGTTGTGATGCCTGAATTGTACATTTTGGCTTTATCAAACAATTGCTCTTTTAAAAAAGCTGCATAAGTCTGCCCTGATACTTTCTCTATAATTCTTGCTAGTAAATAATATCCTATATTACTGTACGCCGTACTTGTGCCAGGTTCAAACAGAAATGGCTTTTTTATGATATACTGATAAACAGAATCTTTATCTAAATCGGTTTTTGATAAATACAATTCATCAAAATCCATTTGCAAACCTGAATTATGAGCCAGCAGCATTTTTATCGTTATTTTTTCTCCTTTTGGAAAATCAGTAAAATATTCATTTATAGGATCCTCTAATGAAAGTTTCTTATTTTCAGCCAATTGTAAAACTGCCGCTGCTGTAAACTGTTTTGAAACGGATGCTAAACTAAACTTTGAATCTATTGTGTTTTTTATTTTCCATTCGTAATCAGCAAAACCATAGGCTTTTTTCAATAGTATTGTATCATTTCTAGAAACTAAAACGGTACCGCTAAAATCATTAACAGCAAATTGCGCATCCATATACTTTTCTAGTTTGCTGCTCAATTCGTTTTGCGAATACCCAATAGCAAATACCGATAACATTACTAAGATTAATTTTGATTTCATACCAATCATTTTTTACAATTACTTATTATTTTATGCAGTGTTTGATCCAATAATGTTATTTCTTTTAATGATAAACCATGCAAAGCTGTTTCTCTGTTTGATTGAATAACAGGCTCTATTAACTCAATAGTTTTCAAACCTTTTTCAGTAATTACAAGATTGAATTTTCTTCTGTCTTCTGCGTGAATTGTTCGGGTTAGGTAATCATTTTTTACCATTAATTCGATCATTCTTGTGATAGAAGCACTGTCTTTAAAAACAAGATTTGCCAATTCGTTTTGAGAAATACTATCGTTTTGCTGGAGTATTATTAGCACCAAGCATTGATCGACTGTAATATCTTTTACCACTTTGGCAATGTTTTTTTGCGCCAGTTTTCGATATTCTTTAATTGCTTTTTCTATAGAATAAAGAGCTGTTCCTGTTGGATTTTCAATTTTCATGATTCACTTGTTTGATACAAATATAATTGATATATCAATATAATACACAAAATAAAACCCGACAATTAAAAATAACTATCGGGTTAGATTGTAAAATGAGTTATAAACTATAATTTGCTAATATAACTTCCGTACATATCTTTAAATTGATGACCTTGCGCAAAACGATCTTTACTCAGTTTTTTATACTCTACTAAAGCCCATAAAACAAACTCTTTCATAAAATGAATATCTTGTTTATCTAATTGAGGCTGATATTTTTTTAATAAAATATCTAATGGCGAAACTTCATCTAAAATACCTTTGTATTCAGCATCTGAAGCATCGTCTAATAACTCGAAACCGCTTTCTGTAAAAAACCATTCAATTAAATCTGAATAAGGTGTTTTTTCGCCTGGCTTTTCTAATTTTTCAATTTTTGGAAAATACTCTGAAAACAATGTTCTAATTGCTGAACCGATCAAATACTGTGCAACGACAGCAGCTCCCTCCTGCTCTCCTTCATAAACTAATTCGACTTTACCTGTAATCGACGGAATTATTCCCATAAAATCTGATAAACGCAAAATGGTTTTATCTGTTCCAGATTTTAAGGCACGACGTTCTGCGGTACTAATTAAATTCTCAAAAGCTGTTATGCTCATTCTGGCACTTACACCGCTTTTATTATCGATGTATTCGCTTTCTCGGGCTTCAAAACTAATTTGTTCTAAAATATCTCTGGCTAAACTTGGCACATAAACGATGTCGCTTTGATTTGCGTCCAGCTTTGCTTCTTGTTCTGTAATAGTTCTTGCGATGGCAACACTTTCAGGATAATGCGTTAAAATCTGCGAACCTATTCTATCTTTAAGAGGCGTTACAATACTTCCTCTGTTGGTATAATCTTCTGGATTTGCAGTAAATATAAACTGCATATCAAGCGGCATTCTTAATTTAAATCCGCGAATTTGAATATCGCCTTCTTGCAGAATATTAAACAAAGCAACCTGAATTCGGGCTTGCAAGTCTGGAAGTTCATTAATTACAAAAATACAGCGATTTGCTCTTGGAATCATTCCGAAATGAATTACACGATCGTCTGCGTAAGATAATTTTAAATTTGCCGCTTTTATTGGATCAACATCTCCTATTAAATCTGCAACAGTAACATCTGGCGTTGCTAATTTTTCAAAGAAACGGTCATTTCTCTGAAGCCATGAAATTGGAGTTTCATCGCCTTTCTCAGCAATTAAATCTTTAGCAAAACGTGAAATCGGATTTAATGGATCATCATTAATTTCTGAACCAGAAACATACGGAATATATTCATCTAACAATTCTACCATTTTACGCGCTAAGCGAGTTTTTGCCTGTCCGCGAAGTCCCAACAAATTAATATTATGTCGAGAAAGAATGGCACGTTCTAATTCTGGAATTACCGTATTTTCAAAGCCATGAACGCCTTCAAAAACGGGTTTTCCTGATTTAATCTTCTCGCGTAGATTATTTCTTAATTCATCCTTAATACTAATACTTTTATATCCTGAGGCTTTTAACTGCCCTAATGTTTTTATAGTTGCTATTTCCATTTTATTGAAATATGTGTTTTGTTGTTTTTATTATTTTCTGTAGATAATAAGCATTGTCTTAAACGCACCGCTGTGCACCTCTATACACGTTGTCAAAAAAACCTTTGTCCCTTTGTCACTATGAACCTTTGAACCTCATTTAACGAACTCTCTTCTTCCTATTCGTTTCATAATCTTCAAAAATCATTTCCCCTAAACCTTTTAGTCCTGTATAAAATGCTTTTCCTTGATTAGCTTCGGTAAAATGATTTACAAATCGCTGCAAATAAGGATCATTTGCAATCATAAAGGTTGTTATTGGAATATGTAATTTTCTAGCTTGCTGTGCTTGTGTATAACATTTGTCAACAATATATTCATCTAGTCCGTTACTGTTCATATAATATGAGCCGTCGCGTTCGCGCACGCAGCTTGGTTTCCCATCCGTAATCATAAAAATCTGTTTGTTGGTATTTCGTTTTCGACGCAAAATATCCATTGCCAATTGCAATCCGGCAACGGTATTGGTATGATAAGGACCAACTTGCAAATACGGCAAATCTTTAATTGGAATTGTCCAAGCATCATTTCCAAAAACTAAAATATCAAGCGTATCTTTTGGGTAACGGGTCGTTATTAATTCGGCCAAAGCCATTGCAACTTTCTTTGCCGGAGTAATTCGGTCTTCGCCATACAAAATCATACTGTGACTGATATCAATCATCAAAACGGTACTCATTTGTGCTTTGTACTGTGCTTCCTCAACTACCAAATCATTTTCGGTCAACTGGAAACTTTCAACTCCATTATTGATTTGAGCGTTTTTGAGACTTTCCGTCAATGAAATACGCTCTAAACTGTCACCAAAATTAAACTCACGAAATTCTCCCGTGTGCTCATCACCATTTCCTGCATATTTCGTTTTATGATTTCCGTTTCCTGAACGTTTTAAATTTCCGAAAATCTGATCTAAAGCCTGCTGACGAATTGCACGTTCTGTTTTAGCTGTAATACCAAAACCATTTGTACCATCACCTTTTATTTCGTCTTTTATGTAACCTTTCTTTTTTAAATCTTCGATAAAATCATCGATAGTGTAGTTTTCGTCGGTAAGCTTATATTCCTTATCTAGTTCCCGAAGCCAATCTATAGCTTCATCAAAATCACCCGAAGTATGGGTAATTAACTCTTTGAAAATGCCAAAAAGTTTCTCAAACGGAGACTGAAATGGAGCTTCGTATGACTTAAAATAAAAACCTTTTTTAAACTCGTTTTTCATAATTCTAAAATTAAGGTTTTTTAGAATTATGAAAAACGAAACGTTTATTAATTTTTAGTTAAAGTATTATGGCACAACAACTCAAAAGTTATCCGAATTATGTGAATTATTCAAACTTTCCATCGACATAAAACCACTCGTTTTCTTCCAATTTAAAAGTAGAAAATTCGTAATGCGTTTGTGGTTTATTGTTCGAATCCAAAAAATAAGCTTTAAATTCAACAGTATTTTCTGTAAAACTTAAAATCTCTAATTTCTGCCATTTATTTGCGGCTGCCCATTTTAAAATTTCTGATTTAGAATAATATCCTCTTTCAGTAACATAAGTGGTTTGCAAAAGATAATCAGCATTATGAGTCGCATATGCTGAATATCTGGAACGCATTAATGCCAAAGCTGTTTGCGCTTTTTGTTTTTTCTCAAGATACAAGCCACAACAGTTTTCAAACTGTAAACCTGTATCACAATAACATTTATGCATCGCCGTCAACTTGTTCTTCACCGTTAATTTTCACATGAAGCTGATTCAATAAAACTTGATATCTGCTGATTTCTCTAAGTTCTTCATCTTCTTCAGCGTGATCTAACATTTCGTCTAATTCATCACTTACTTCAAGCAGTTTATTATTAGCTTCTCTGTCGTTTTTTGCAGCAATCAAATCAATAATTTCCTGAACGTTTGCTTTTAGGGTTTCAAATTTTGAATTCATAATTGTTATCTTTTAGTTACCACGAATTTCACAAATTAGCACTAATTTTTATTTGATTTGAGCCCAAATCTTAAAATTTAATTCATGCTAATTCGCGAAATTCGCGGCAAAACATATTTAGTTTTCTTCTTTTTTATCTTCGTTGAATTTTTTCACAATTTCTTTCAGCTTTTCTTTACGGGCAATTTCTGCCTGCTTTTTCTTTGCTTGAGCTTTATGCAACTTGTCATTATGAGTTTTAATATTCTTTTCGTTATTCCGTCCCATTATATTTCTCTTTTAATTTCTTCTAATGTTTTCTCCGTGTAGATCAATTCATCAATAATCTGCTTTCTCAAATCGGCTAGATCGTCATAATCAAAATACTTTGCCCACGAAGTTAATTGCTGCAAGTTTCTAATCTGTTTTAATCTTTTTGCAGTTTCAAAACTTGTTCTTAAAATTGCTTTTTTATCATATTTTGGATTATTCTTATGCTGATAATTAGCAAGGTTTTTATCAAAGTCTGCTTCTAAATAATATAGTTTTTCCTCAGCATTATCAGGATAAAACTCGTTCCATGCCGCAAATCCAATTTTTGTTTTTGATTCCGTCTCAGGTTCACGAGCCACTAAACGCCATTTGCTGTTTGCCAGTCTTCCCCAATGGTTCGAAACGCGGTACATCCCTTCTTCTGTATAATAGTAAGAACTTCCTGCTTTGCTTTCGAACTGTTTTTTTAAACCTTCAATTTCATTTGGAAGCACTTCATGAAAAACACAAAAGGTATTTTTAAAAGAATTTGGATGTGGCTTAAAGTTTTTCTGCATGTGCAAATATACTCAGATTGTCTCGAACTCCCTAAAACAAACATAAATTGATTAACTTTGCCTCATAAATTTAAAACAAAAAAATCATGTCTAAAGATTCGCAAGAAAGAATGCCTCAAAAAGGAGTTTATACAGGTATTATCGAAAAAGATGAAAACAATAATTATTTCTGTGGTGAATATCTTTTAGATTATAAAATAGCACATTCAAATTTTAATGTTGGTGATTGGATTACAATAAAATCTATAATCGAAAATCCAAGTGATATCAGCTATGATAAATACCCGAAGAAGTCTAGGAATTTTGATAAAGCAAATCATAAACCAGAAAACAAGTAAGTTTTATTTCAAGCTTCAGAAAAATTTAACCGCAAAGTTCGCAAAGCTGTATTTTACACAAAGCTTTGCGAACTTTGCGGTTAAAATTGGTATTACTTTCTATGATTCTTTACATTTTACAGATAACTTTCTGGAATATTTTTTAGATGAAAACTGAAAAGTTAAAAAAAAGTGTACCTTTGCAAAAAATTTGTCGTTTTGAAGTAAAAACACTCATTTCGAACTAATAGACAAGAAGTTACCTTTTATTTATGAAAAAAATAGTTGAATACCGCAAGTTACTAAACGTAGACAAAACTGCTGAATTAAAAGATTTGAAAACCATTTATCGTAATGCGATGAAAGAAGCTCATCCTGATAAATTTCAAGGTGATGATGCTGGTTTAAAAGCGGCAGAAGAAAAAAGTAAAGCTATCATTGAAGCGTACCATTTCTTGGTAAGTATTAATCCTGAAACGATTAAACTAAATTTACCAGAATACACTGAAACTATCGCAACTTCATCAATTACTGATTATAAATTTGTTGAAGGTCGTTTAATTATCGATTTTTCTAACGGAAGTGTTTACGAATACATTAGTGTTCCTAAAGCAACTTATGTAAAAATGGTAAACGCAGATTCTCCTGGAAGATTTGCAAAAAGACACATTTTGAACTCTTTTACTTGGAGAAAGAAAACAAATCAAGAATAGATTTCTTAAAAAATATTCTAAAAAGCACTCTTTTACAGAGTGCTTTTTTTATGCTTAAAAATTAGAAAAAATCAAAATCACCCCTCAGAATAAATCCAAAACTAGAGTTTTAAATCAAATTAAAGCACCAAACACCTTGATTACAGGCAAATTAACCACTAAAAAACTATAACAAAATTTTAGGTTACAAAATTCTGTATGTTTTATAATTTTAGATACTTTTGTTGCACAAATCAATTAACTAATTAATTTTTTATAATGAAAAAAATACTTTTTTTACTTACAGCTTCTGCGGCTATCATTTCATGCAGTAAAGTTAAAGACGGAGAATACTTAATTACTGGTACCGCAACTGGAATTGAAAACGGAAAAACCATTATCCTTCAAGGTCTAGACCCAGCTACAAGAATGCCTTTAGCTCTTGATACAGTAAAAGTTGAAAACGGAAAATTTGAAATAAAAGGAAAAGTTACTGAACCAGCTTTCCATACATTAATTCTTCAAGGTGCAAACGGACCAATTCCTTTTATCTTAGAAACAGGAGAAATCAACATTGCAATTGATAAAGACAGTATCCATAAATCAAAAATTTCTGGAACTTACAGCAACGATGAGTATGTGAAATTCCAAGAAGATCTTAACAAAACTCAAAAAAGCTTAATTGATTTTCAGAAAAAAAATACTCAGAAAATGCAGCAAGCTCAACAAGCTCAAGATACAGCAACTATCAATGGCTTGATGAAACAATACATGACTATTCAAACAGAAGTACAAGAAAACAGCAAAAAGAAATATTTAGCTTATGCTGAAGGTCATCCAAAATCGTTTATCTCAGTTTTAATTGTTCAAGGTATGGCTGCTGACCCAAGCGCTGATATTAAAAAAACAGAAAGCTTATTTAATGCTTTAGATGAGTCATTAAAAAACACTGCTCCTGGTAAAGAGGTTAAAACAAAATTAGGTCAAGCGAAAATGCCTGCAGTTGGTGCTACAGCTCCAGCAGTTGGCAACGCTAAATGAAGAGCAGACTTTTCTGCGCCAAATCCAGAAGGAAAAGTAGTTTCGCTTAAAGAAAGCTTAGGTAAAGTAACTATCGTTGATTTTTGGGCTTCATGGTGCGGGCCTTGCCGACAAGAAAACCCTAATGTTGTAGCTATTTACAAAGAACTGCATTCAAAAGGATTAAACATTGTTGGAGTTTCATTAGACAAAGACAAAAGCAAGTGGACAGAAGCTATCGCAAAAGATGGTTTAACTTGGACACACGTTTCAAACCTGAAATTTTGGGATGAACCAATTGCAAAACAATACAATGTTGAATCAATTCCAGCTACTTTTATTCTTGATGCTTCAGGAAAAGTAGTTGCTCAAGACTTAAGAGGTCCAGAATTGAGAGCAAAAGTATTAGAGCTTTTAGCTAAATAATACCATTCTTAAAATAGAAATAAAAAAATCTCCCTAGTGGAGATTTTTTTTGTTTTACAGCATTCCCATTTAAAATTGAAATTTCATCAAGCAGAAATTAAAATTCAATCAAAAAAAGAGTGATACACTAATGACTTAAATTTTACCTATCAATAAAAATTTAGATTAAGCCAATTATAAAGTACATTACTAAACAAATATTCTTCCCTTAATTCTAATTAATATATCCATAAAAGCAAGGACTGACAGCTTTATCAAGGATCAAATCAAAAGTAAAAATCATAAATTTAACATAAAAATATTCTTACTTTTAAAAATATTTTAAAAAAAATACATTTTAGAAGATTTTTATTTTATTCAATTCCAATCAATTAAAAAATAATTTAAAAATAACTTAAAATTAAGTTCGTTTTTTGTTTGTAGATGTAGAAAACGTTCCTATATTTGCAACCGCTTAGAACAACAAAGCACAACAATACAAAGCTTCGGGGAGATACTCAAGCGGCCAACGAGGGCAGACTGTAAATCTGCTGTGTGAACTTCGCAGGTTCGAATCCTGCTCTCCCCACGGAAAGGCCAAAAAGGTGGAAAAGTTAAAGTTTTCAATCTTTTTAAAAAGCCACAAAAAATGTCTGAAGACCTGCAAATTCAAGGATTTGCAGGTTTTTTTCGTTTTAAGCCTGTTTTCAATATTTACAAATCCTCACAAAATTAAAGGTGCAGAATCGGTGCACTTTCCGGCGCGCTGAAAAGTGCACCAGAAACAGTAAAAATCCCTTATATCATAGGGGTTAACGAGATTAACGACTTGATTTGGCAGTAATATTATTCTACATTTATTAATTTAAAAAGTAGGATTATGTTGGAAAGCAGTTTTGGTTTGGGATTCTTTTTAAAAAGACCCAAAATAGAAAGTAAAGAATGGATCGTATATTTCAGAATAACTGTTGACGGTATCCGTAAGGAAAGCTCAACTAAGAGAAAATGGGATAATACACGATGGGATCAAAGGTTCGAAAGAGCGGTCGGCTCAAAGGAAGATGCAAAGTCGCTGAACTTCTTTTTGGATTCGCTGACTTTAAAAATCAATGAAATCAAAACCGAAATGATGTACAGCGGCAAAACCATAACCGCTGAGAAAATTATGGACGAGGTTCTGGGAAGGACAGCCCCAAAGATTAAGGTGCTCGAAGAATTTCAGAAGCATAATGATGAAATGGAGGCGCTTCTTGGAAAAGGCTATGCAAAAGGCACCCTTGACCGGTTTACCATTACTAAAAACCATTTGACTGCGTTTATAAAATTCAAGCTTAAAAAGCACGATCTTGAATTTGCGGATTTGAATCTTGAGTTTGTAAAGGACTTCGAGTTTTACCTTAGAACTGTACGCGACTGCAGCAACAACACCACCCTAAAGTATATTGCAAATTTCAAAAAGATTGTAATCCGCGCCATTGATAAGGAGTTAATCACCAAGGACCCATTTAAGAACTTTAAAGGACGTAAAACAAAACTGGTAAAAAAACCACTCACCGCACAGGAATTGTACGAACTTGAAAGTCATTATTTCACAACTGACAGGCTCAATGTCGTAAGGGATGTATTTGTCTTCCAATGCTACACTGGCCTGGCTTACATAGACGCTTATCAATTAAAGAAAACTGATATCAAAGAAGGCATTGATGGAAATCTATGGATTATGTCCGAAAGGCAGAAAACAAACTCATCTTTTAATGTACCTCTTCTTCCCCAAGCACTGAAAATAGTTGAAAAATATAAAGAGCACCCGCTGTGTATCCAGCGTGGAACCGTGCTTCCTGTTTCATCCAACCAGAAAATGAATGAGTATCTAAAAGAGGTGGCAGTCTTGTGCGGCTTTCCTTTTACATTAAACACGCATATGGCCCGCCGTACTTTTGGAAGCACTGTGACATTAAATAACAACGTCCCTATTAATGTAGTTAAAGAACTGCTGGGTCATGCATCGGTAAAACAGACTGAGGCATATGCTATAACTGAGCAGGCTACAATCGGTCGTGAAATGTCTATTCTCAATAAAAAACTCAATAAAACTGGATCCAAAATATCTAAACCTGATTTGGCGGTTCTCAGCAGGCTCGAAAAGGAAATTCAGGCAATCAAAAAGAAATACAACATTTCTTCGTGATCAATAAATTTCAAAATATATTTAAAATTAAAGGAGGCTATCTCAAATAATTTGAGATAGCCTCCTTTTACACAACTTAACTTCACTTTTATATCCTGGATGATAAGATGGGGTGTACTTAATGTATCCTAAATCCTGAAGCTGTTTAAAATACTTATGATAAGTCGGCAGCGTATTCACGTGTGACAGCTCCATAATTTTACTGCGGCTGACTTTAATCCTTCTTCTTTGGCCCTGCCTATAGCCTAATCCTAGTATTGCTGTCAAAATTGATAGATGCCAGACATTTAGTTTAGGATCATTACTATACATTGACAGATAACTCATTATATAGCTTTCTTTTAATCTCTTAGTGTTTATCATCATCAAATAATTTTTGAAGATCTTCTTTATTATAGTAGTACGACCCAAGCACTTTTTTGAAACGGACTTTTTGGCTTGTTCTAAGATTCTGAACTGAACCTGCTGAAATATCAAGCAGTTTTCTCACTGCCTTGCTTTTAAGCCATTCAGGTTCCAAAGGTTCTTTCTGTCTGTAATTCATTTCATAAAATACAGCTTGTAATTTATCTACTAGAAGAAGACCAAACTGTCTCAGATCTTCCTTGGTTACAATTTCATTCATAGTACAATTTCATAGAATTATTAATTGCAGAATCTTTAAATGTCCGCATCTGCTGAAAACAAAAAATATACTTCACTTCCACGATTTTTTTTAAAAGATGGTCTATACTTTATGTATCCATACTGATGAAGTTCCTGGACACATTTATGATACGTATTTGCTGAAGAAACTTTAGCAATAACAATAATCTCCGAGCTAAAGACAAAAATTGGATTAATAAAGCCCTTAACGGATCTAAATTGTAATAGAGCTGCATAAATGGCAATATGCATCGGACTAATCCGGTAATCATTCTCTATTGCGGTGAAAAAATCCGATAAAGGCTTTAATTTTTCCATAACTTTTAAAGTGAAGGAGTTTTTCTTTTCTTTACTTTATTATCTTTCCTCCCTGAATCACCTTCATCAGAATCTAGATTTTTTTTTTGATCTTTAGATACTGATTCTTTTTGAGATTCAGCCTTTTTCTCTTCCTTGCTCTCTCGATGATTGATTCTTTGTAAATTTTCATCATAAACATTAACAGTCTTAAACTGGGGATTTGCCTCCACAAACATTTTACTTTCAACACCGCTAACTACGAAAGTCGCTGACTGAAGATTTCCTTTTTTAAGGGAATTTAAAAGGTCTTCTTTATACTGCGGAGTATTGAGCTCTTTGATTAAATGTTTTGCCAGACTTGCTTCCAAATCATACCCATAATTCTGATGGTATTGGTTCAGCTTAAAATTCCCATTGTCAGATTGTTTAAAGTCGATTTTCAGCCAGCAATTATAGCTCTCCCCTTCTTTGTTTTTAAGATCTTTATTGACAGATCTGCCTTCCATCAAATTATAGGCCTCTTTCATTGTAATGCTGGCGCTGTCTTTGTTGATGTAGAAGGTCTGTTCCAGACCAGGTTTGTTTTCTTCTTTCTGAAGATTGACATGATAGGAATTAAAAAAGTACATATCTGTCTGCTCAGACCTTTTGAAATTTAATTCTACAGTTAAGGTATCCTTATTTGGCAGACCATTGTTCATAATGCCGGTGTGCATAATTTTAAAATCCTTATCTCCCTTCATTATGTTCTCTCGCAGTTCAGCATCGAACGTTTCTCCAAATCCAGTATATTTTAACTGGTCTTTCAGGTATTCTAAATTTTTCTCATTCATTGCGTTTTCATTTAAATTATTTTCTAAAATTTCTCTCCTATCTATTTCCCTTTTGGAAAATCCAGTAAGTTCTATTGCTTCATTTTCGGAAGTATCTGCCCCGCTACTTAAAACTGCTCGCAAGTCGTCGATAACTGATTCAATCGGCAGGCTCTGAAAATAATTCACATCATTGGTCATAACCAGACAGTACTCCTTCGCATCCAATGGGTTTCTAAAAAACTCAATTGTGTTGGTATCAGTCACCTCATCGGTATTAAAGGCGGTAAATCGATGGCCGTTATAAGCCATTTCCTCAGCAAATGACAGCATCATTTCAGTGTCAGCTAAATTGATTATCATAATTAATTTTAAAGCTTAAAAAGTGTCACTGCTTAATTCGGAAATCGGAAATACCAGATTAGTCAGATTATTATTTATATCTAATTCCAAATGTCTTCCCCCGTTTTTTTCAATCATCTGAATGGTTAGATACTTATTCTCAGGTATAGTAAATTTCTCCAGCGCGTAGACTTTTTTTATTTCAGATTTATAAGGAATTACAGAAGACGATGAAGTTGCATACAAAGGCTCCAATTCAATTTCCTGTGAGGCAGTTCGTTTTGATTTTCTCTTATCCCTGATAAAAAAACGAAACTGATCAATATCGTAGTTAATCTTTGATTTGTTTTCAAAAACAACACGCAGATACAAAACATCCTGCTGGATAAAGATGCCGTTTACCTCCAGTCTGATCTGAAACTTTGATTTTTTTAGACCACTGATTTTTTTCTTTTTGGAATATGCAGCCAAAGCACACTGTTCAATTCTTTTCTGATTTTCGTTTTCTAAAGAAAACAGCACATCCCTGCTTGCAGCCACTGCATTTTCAGCCTTAAAATTTAAGTCAGGGCAGGAATCGTCATAATTCAGTACAAAAACATACAATTTCCCGTCAGAAGTTACAACTGTCAGATTGGTCTGAAAAAAATGCTGTTTAGCAGCTTTTACAAGTAGTATATTCTCAACTCCTTTTGCTTTCTGTACAAGCACTTCTGCGCTTCCTATATCTATGCTCTTGATTGTATAAGGAAAAATAATGCTTGTGGTTTTAGAAAAACCTACTTGAAGATTTTTATACTGGTCTTGGTAAAAGACAGTTTCCTTTGCATTTGACTGTGGATTAACTGAAACACAAACCAGCAGCAAGCTGATTAAAAACAAATAATTCGCTATTTTCATATTTTCTCTCTTTTAAGGTTTTAAATTCTTTTGTTTTTCATCATACAGCAGCACCTGATACCCTGCCTTTACAACCACTTTTATGAGTTTTACCTTTTTGCTGATAAGACTTTTAGCTGCCTCGATGCCCATACCTGCGGCCTGTGCTCCCCATGAATCCGAAATCCCGGTAAGACCGAGAGTCTGAATGGATCTGTCAGCTGATGCTTTAGCCACATCCCTGTTGATCGCTCCGGGAATATAGATGCCGTCAATCCCGTCCATATCATAGACAGCCAGCTCGACGGGAAATATCGAATTATTGTACTGGATGTTTGTGATTTTTACCTCCAGCCTCTCTCCTTTTAAAGCCGCCATACCATACAGAAAAGTATTTCTGGGTATCATTGTTCCTTGGAGAAAAATATCATTCGTAAGTCTTAATTTAACCACTGAGCCATTGACAATAGTCTGCGTCTGATGCACAACTGCTTCAATAGAATTTTGTATTTCTTCAGCAGGCTGTGCTTCGTCCAGAGAATAAAATTCATTTGTTTTCAAAGAGGTCTGCAAATCGGCATTCCGCTGAAGTGAGCTTATGTTATTCTCTGCTTCTTTTTTCTGCACTGAATATATTTTGCCTTTTTTGCTCTCAGATGTCTGTTTAAGTCTATCCTGCACGCGCTGCGGATGCTGTATATCCAAAATATTCTCCAGCATACCGCCTAACTGCTGAAGTTCCGGATCAGGTTCATGGGGCGTGCTCATCGTCGACATTAGCCCTTCAAGTATTTTAATCTCTTCCGATTCTCCACGAGAAGTGCCGTAGTTTTCAAATTCCCTCATGTTCTGACCGTAAGCAGGGACAGCAGGCTGGCTGATTATGTTTTCAAGAGCCCTGAGCTTCTCATAAACTTTCTGTTCATTGCGGTCCTGAAAAGACTGAGAATTAAAAGCTGATCTGTTTTTTGGAAGCATGCGGGATTCAAAATCACTTGTGGAAAAAGAATCTGCTTTATCTTCCGAGACTTTATTATCAATATAGTTAGGATCTTTTTTTATCTGTTCTCGCAGTTTTATCGAATCAACTGCCGCCTGATCGTAATAGCTCATCTTATCCAGTGCTGAATCTTCTTTAAATTTAGGCAGTGGCAGATTAAAATTGAATCCTTTCCTTTCATCGTGCCCTGCCATATTGGATTCCATTCTTCCGCCGCCTAATGAATAAAATAAGAATGTCAGAAATGGAAATGTTATAAGAGGCAGCATTAAAAGCATCTTTCTCTTTTTAGATTCCTTTGGAGATAATGTTTTCTCTTGCATAATTTTAGTTTTTTAAATTGATTGTCTTAATTTTTGAAGCTGTTGAAACCTCAGCTTGTTTATAAAATGTCCTATACAGGTTATAAATTAAATAACCCGATGTCAAAACCGTAAAGAACAGAAGTCCCCAGATCAGTTTTGTTTTAGAGAGCCCATCTGTGACGCTCTTCATTTTTTCTGCCCACCTTTTCTGTAATAGCAGATAATACTTGTGATACACAAAAGGCTCGGTCTGTCTTGTAAAAAAGGATTTCATAAATCTCTATTTTCTGGTTTCTGCGGAAAGATCTTTGTTTTCAATCGTATTAAACCGCTCGATAAGAAAACCATGCGGATTATTATCGCTTCTTGATACATTGCGAAGCGCACCTTCTGTAAGCAGGCTTCTTTTTAAAATACTGGTAGTACGGATAATGTTCTGTCCGGCATAACATCTAAAACGGTAGGGATATTCACGGATATCAATGCTCACACTGTCAATCTGGATGGTCTGGCTGATATTTCCTGATATAATACCCGAATAAAAATTGTTTTCCTTCAGGTCATCATAAATCCGTTTTGCACTGTCGTCTGCCAGATATAGGGCTTTTGTGATATTGGTTTTAATGACCTTATCATCAGGATCAAGGGTAAAGAAAAACTTGTGAAAGGTTTTCACATGGTCCCTTGCTTCAACAGCAATGTTATCTTTTCTTTCCGAAGCGTAAGCTTCCAGTGCTTTACCATTTGCCAGAATATATACTTTATCTTGCATAAGGCTCACTGTCTGGAAACTTTTATAGACAGCATAGCAGCTTATTATGATGCAGCCTGCAATTACAAGCATCGTGAAACCTCTCACATATCTAAATGCCGTATCAATGTTTTTCATTTTGGTAAACATATGCTCCTGTTATTAAGTCTGTTTAGAATTTCCTTTAAGCCTGTCATTCATATAGTTTCCTTTATCAGTAAAATAAGGACTGCTTCCTGCTGTCGCACCCATGCTGCTGGTCATTCTCCGATCCGCATCTCCCATCGCATCAGCAGCCATTCCAACCGCATTTGAAGAGGTTCTCACAACAGAACTAGCTGAATTGCTAAACATGCTTGTCACTTTATGACCCAAGGCTCCTCCTCCGCCTGCATGAACTATATAATTGGCAACAGAAGGCACGGTAAAATATCCTATGATACCTATTATCATGAAAATTAAATATGACATATCGGTCCTGCTGAAAAAAGTGTCACCTGTTGCCTGCACCTGCGAGAGGTCCAGTTTGAGCATGAGTTCCTGAATCTTTCCGATTATGCTTCCGAATATATTGGCAACAGGAAGCCAGAGGTAAATATTGATATATCGGGCGAGCCAGACAGTGAGCGTGTGCTGGAAACCGTCAAATACTGCGATTCCAAATACCAGCGGCCCTAAAATGGAAAGCACCACCAGTTGAAATGTCCGAAGGGTGTCAATGCATAAGGCCGCGGCTTCAAACAAAATCCTCAGCACCTCGCTCAGCCATTCCTTAACCGAATTTCGAAAACTGTAAGAAGCTTTTTCCATGGCAAATTTTACATCATTGCCTATGCCTGCGAGCATGCTCTCATCCGATGGATCAGCACCGTCATGCGTATACTTATACCATCTGTCACGATCACCCGTTCCTGCAGTCCCGACATACATCTTCCATGGATCGGTTTCTTTAATTGCTTTTTCTTTCTCTTTAATTAGAACAGCAACTGCATTGTTAGAGCCTGTTACCATAGCTGCAGTAGCTGTAACAGTTGGTTTCATAACTCCGTTAATAAGGGCCAGAACAGACGGAAAAATCATAATGCAGAATCCTATTAAAAAGGGACGGAAGAGCGGATAAAAATCGATAGGTTCTGCACTTGCAATGTGCCTCCACACGCGTGAGGCGATGTACCATATAGTTCCAAAGCCTGCTATTCCCTGCCCTACAGCAATTAGGTTAGAACACAACGGCATCATTTCATCATAAAGCTGGTCTAAGACCCCATGAAGACTACTCATATCATCACCAAGTCCCTGAGCTATTATTCTGTAAGGAAGCAGTAATATGATAAGCATCACACAAACTGCTTTTTTGTTTAATAAACATTTCATACTCTACTCTTTAAATTCCTGAAAACTCTTTGAGACATAAACATCATTTTTCTCTTTTGCCCGCTGAAGAGCCAGCACATTCGACGTGGTATTAAAGTTTCTTAAGAAAAGCAGCTTATCCTGCATTTGCTCATAGATATCGTCAACTGCCTTTAGTCTTTCGTCGTCCGACATCCTGAGCTTATCAGCTGTTATGACCATCGTAAGTTCATCGAGATTTCGCAGGCTCTGATTAAGCAGGTTTCCGTACACTTTCTCAAAGTAATTTATTTCCTGTCCGCTGAAATTCCCGCTTTTTATAAATCGGTTCATTCCGTTGCGGCTTTCCTTGACTATTGAAAACTGATAATCCACTATCTCTGCTACTCTTTTGTAATTCTTTACCGCTGGACTTACCTGCATAAGTGCATCTAGAAAAGTTTTATGCAGGCTGAAGTTTCCTTCAGTCATATCTTTCACCGTTTTATATCCTCCAGAAAGCAGCTCATATCCCTTTTTCATATCACTGAGAATTTTCTTGAACTGGGATAGCTTTTCGATATTCAAAATCAGCTGCTGAATTTCTGCAGACTGCCCCATTGATTTAACTGGAATCATTAACAAAGTGATCAATATTGTCAAAATCAAAATCTTTTTCATAGTAGCTTAATTTATAATCCATATAATTCATCAACATTCTTAGAATCATTTTTATCTGCAGATTTTGAAATCGACAGCAGTCTGGCATCGCTGCAGAAAGAAAGACAGAAATTATAATCCTCCAGCATAGTTTTGTGCAGGACATCAATGCGTTCAAGCCTCTGGTCATCTTTTAGTTCCAGTTCTGCATCAGTAGTAATAACAAGCAGCTGTTCGAGAGTCTGGCTGCAGTTCTGAAGCAGCCTCCCAAAAGACCTTTCTATGTAGTCCAGTTCATTACCATGAAACAAATCAGCAGTTTTAAGATCTGCCAAAGTCTTTCTACAGAGTTTCATTATTTTAAACTGCATGGAAATGATCTCAGCAGTTTTATAATAATTCCTAACCTTTGGATTGATTTTTAAAAGTGAGGTAAAATAATCACCGTGCAGGTTTAGCTCTCCTTTTCTGGCATCACCTATGAAATTAAGCCCCTTTGATACTGCCGAATATCCTTTCTTTGCGTAGTCGATATAAACCTGAAGCGCGGCTATCTGCAGTAAAAGTTCCTTTCTCTGCTTTGCCTGCCCGCTCATACCTTGATTAAAAACACAGAGCGTTATTAGTATTACACCTATCTTTTTCATGTTTTTTTATTGAATTATGGAATTCCGTAAAATTGTTTCACTTGTTTCACATCTGCTTCTGTTTTGGCCCTCTGAAGACTCAGCAGTATGTTCTGCTGGTTAAACATTGTAAGGTCTTCATAGTTTCCATCAATCTGATCTGCAGCCTTATTGATGATTTCCAGACGTTTGAGATCGCTCATTTGGGTGGCAAAAGAATCCAGAATCAAAAAAATCTGGTCGATATTCTTTACACTTTCCTCTAGGATTCCTGTATAAACGCGTTCCATATACTGGATTTCGCTGTCTTTAAAATGAGTATCCTGCTTGAAAAGATTCCAGGCTCTTTCATATTCCTGAACAAGCTGTGTCTGCTTTTTGGTAATCTCTTTTATCCTCTGGTAGTAGGTGATAATTGACTTTACTTTTGCCAGCTCTTCATAGTAGCCTTTGTAAAGATCTTTTTGTTTCTGGGTCCAGTCCGAGATCTCATCCAGTTTTAATTTGGATAGGACATTTTCCACCTGCTTTTGTGCGTTCTGAAGCCAGATCGTCTTATTCTGCAGTTTCTGGATTCTAAGATCGATTGCTTTGATTACCTTCTTAGTTACTGCTTTTACAATTTCCAGTATCGGCAGTACCGCAACTTTTTCTGCAGGTCTTGCCGGGGCACTTACCAAAAGCAGGCATACCAAACCGACAATTAATTTCTTTTTCATTATTCCTTTTCATTTAATTCCATTTCTCATGTCCTGAGCCATTGCGGCTATTCCTTTCTTAATGTCCCCGCCAAACTTCTTTGCATAGGCATTCATTTTCACTTTCTCGCTTTCCTCTGTCGTATAGGATAAATATTCCTCCAGCGAAACTTCTGTCCTGTAGACTTTTGAAAGCATCCCTCCCAGGGAGATAAACACTTCTTTGTATTTCCTGGCTGGATCATTGGCTTTATTTACAGAAAGTACAAGTGCCTTTTCTTTGTCTGTAAGTCCCAGAAGCTCCTGAATCTGGTCAAACTTATTCTGATATTTACTCTGGTCCAGAAGGATCTTGCAGTCGCTGTTGTTGATAATTGCCTGCTTTACCACAGGGGAAGAAATAATATCCTCCACCTCCTGAGTTACCACTATTGCTTCCCCGAAAAATTTACGCACAGTCTTAAAAAGATACTTTATGTAATTTGCAAAACCCTCCTTCATCAGTGCCTTCCATGCTTCCTCAATAAGTATCATTTTTCGGATACCCTTCAGTTTTCTCATCTTGTTTATAAAAACTTCCATTATTATGATGGTAACTACTGGAAAAAGAATCGGATGGTCTTTAATATTATCCAGCTCGAAGACAATAAACCTTTCTTTTAGAAGGTCCAGATTTTCTGTCGCGTTCAGCAGATAATCAAACTCGCCTCCCTTGTAATAAGGCCTGAGCACATAGAGAAAGTTATTCACATCAAAGTCCTTCTCCTTTACTTTATCTCCTTCCAAAATTGAGATAAAATCCTCTTTCAGGAAATCATAGAAGCTATTGAAACAGGGAAATATCTCTGCATTATTATCCAATTTCTCGTAATAAAGCTGAAGGGCATTTGAGAGCGCTACATACTCGCTCCGGTTAAAGGTTTCGTCGTCTTTTTTCCAGAGTGCAAGCAGAAGCGTTTTAATGCTTTCTTTTTTCTCCGTATCCAGACTGTCTCCTTCTGAAATATAAAATGGGTTAAAACGGATAGGATTCTTTTCATCGTAAGTGAAATAATACCCGTTTACCATATCGCAGAGCCCTTTATAGCTGTGCCCAACATCTACCAGCACAATATGCGTTCCCTGCTCGTAATAGCTTCTCACCATATGATTGGTAAAAAAGGACTTGCCGCTGCCCGAAGGTCCCAATATAAACTTATTGCGATTCGTGCAGATTCCCATCTTAACAGGCTCATCGCTGATATCAACATGAACTGGTTTTCCTGTCAGCCTGTCTCCCAGCCTAATACCGCAGGGACTCAGCGAAGATTTATATCCCGTTTCCATATTCAGAAAGCATACCGCCTGTTCAGTAAAGGTGTCGAAGGTGTCATTCATGGGAAAGTCCGCAGCATTTCCAGCCATTCCAGCCCAATAGATCTGAGGAGCTCCGACAGTTTCCTGCTTTGCTGCCGCATCCATCTGCGCAAGAGCTGATGACACTTTATTTTTAATCTCTTTCAAGTCTTCCTTATCAGTGCTCCAGGCCAGTATATTAAAGTGAGCTTTAACCGGAAGCCTCTGCTGTGATACTGCCTCGTTCAGGAAATCATTCGTCGCATCCCTGGCAATCATATTCTCCCGGCTGTAGGCAGAGAGTGACTGCAGCCTGAGTCGCTTGCTTTCCAGCTTTTGAATGGTTTTCTGTGCGTCTTCAATGAAGATATACTGATTATAAATATGATTACACGATAAAAGTTGACCAAGAGTTGAAGCAAAACCAATGCTGAATTTGGTCTTATCGGTCGAATAGCGGTCAAAATTAATTCTTGATCCGCATAATCCGGGCAGATCAGCTGCATCACCAAGTGTAAACAATTGGCAGTGTTTATCCCCTACTGCTAATCCTTCGTCAAACCTGATATCCTTAAATACGAATGAATTTTCCTGCTCTGATAAAAAACAGTACTTTTCCACCAGCCCGATTCTTCTGCTCTCGCTTCTAAGCGATTCATCTTGCAGACGCTCCAGCTTTATAAATCCGCTGTCTTCCATAATTCTCTTAAACTGGCCGCAGGTATCTACAAAATCCTGCAGAAGCTGGGGTTTTAAGGTTTCCTCGGGTACTATGGAACTTCTAAGCAGATTAGAAAACAATGAGGTTGCATTTCTTCTTCCCGCTGGTTTCTTGGTCAGCATGATATAGCAGGAATGATCCAAAAAAGGCCTTTCATTAAAGAAACGCTCACTGCTTCTGGTCAGAAAACTGCTGTCTTCACTTGAAAAATTAGCTTTATAAGCACTTTCTAAGAACCAGTCCTGTTTATGAAAAACACAAAACTTCGGCAGCACCTTTAACGCCTTAATCCACGATTGGTGAAAAGCTTCATACTCCTGGTCTGACAGAGTGAAAATTTCAGGCAGTTCTGCCTTAAAAACTATAGTTACATCGCCCTGTTTTGATAAAATACAATCATGTTCCACTGCCATAACCGGCAGCTGCTCTTCCATCGTCTTCTCCATCCTTTCTCCATTATATCATTAACGCTCTACAGCTATAACTTCATAAAAACCTCTCTGCTGTAAACTTTAATCCACTTAGGAATCTGTTTTTTAGCCAGAGCCTTCATCATGCCGTATTCACCGTAAGTATTACTCATTCTGTATATTTTAAAAACAAGAAAACCTCCCGCCGTTCCAACAAAACCAATGCATATCAAAGAAGGAATTCCAATTATATACAGGACAGCAAACAGAATCATAAGACCTACTACACCTCCGCCCAAATACCAGATGTACTGCGCTTTAAGTCCCTTAAATTCTATACTCTGATTGATTCCTTTATTGATCGAATAAACGCTGTTACTCATCTTCTCTATCGTTTAAACCCCGAAAAAGGATTTAATGACAGTAGCGACTACCACCAGAAACACACAGCTTCCAAACCAGGCTGCTGCCACTTTTCCGGTATCAGGATCTCCGGCATTCCATTTCTGGTATACTTTTACTGCCCCTATCAGCCCGAGGATCGCTCCTACCGCATACATTAATTCAGTGCCGGCATCAAAGTAGCTTCTCACTTTCTGGTTGGCTTCATTAATTCCCGCCACACCATCCTGGCTGTAAATAACATTACTAACCAGAATCATCAGGAGCGACGATCCCATAGCTTTAAATCTTCTCAAAAGACTTTTTAATTTCCATCTGCATTTTTTCATCACAAATCATTTTTAAAGTTATTCTTTAATAAAAAGAAGAGGAATACCGCCGTTGCTGCTCTATTTTTCCTGTCACATAAAGCCATACCGCACCAGAGAGAACGGGGAATATTCCTCCTCTGAATTTTTTAAAATACCGGTCCTTCCCAGAGACTGTCTGCTTCGCTGAGCGTTAAAAGCAGATTGGGATGCTTTTGAGATTCAAAGACCATTAGTTGGTTAATGTTTTCTCTGAGTGAGGAAATTTTGATATAAGGATATTCATCCAGAAGCATTCGCAGGTAGTTTTGAAACTGCTGCTTTGTTAGTTGTTTTTCTGCGCTTTCTTTAACAGCTTCTTTAATACGCTGAGATAGATTTTCCGCATCTTCCAGAGTATCGAAAGATTTCGGAAATGAATCGGATATCGATTTTATTTCCTGTAAATTTTTAGAAGTTTTTTTTAGAAATGGTATTTGCAGTTTCTTTTCACCTGTTAAGATTTTTTTTAAATCACGACTGTGAAATTTCAGTAAGATTATTAGATACCAGAAAATTATAGCAATACCAGCCGCGTTCAGATAACTGCCCCATGAAATATTTGTAAACATAGCTCCTCATTTTATCGTTCAACATTTTATCTCCTCTATGAAAATCACCACCAGTTAAATGGGGATGGGATTTATTCTACAAGTCAAAGGAACAATTAGTATGAGTTTTCTACAAGTACAACTTTTCTGTACCCTTCTTGTACCCTTTCAGAATACCCGAATTTAAAGGGTTGTCAGATTATACACGACAATAAAATCTAATACGTTTTTATCTTGCGGATTATTTTCTCAAGACTTTCAATAGCAATTTCCTTATCACGCTCTTCCGCACTATATGATTTGCTTCTGACCGACTGGTAAGAAAGATTTCTCTTTACTGGAGTAGAGAGATAAGGCACTATACTTTTAAATATGTAGTTCATAGACTTGGCTTTAATAATTCTCGCCTCATCTGTCGCCCTTAAAATAAGTCCAATCTGATCTCCTGAAAGTATACATTCAAGTTTTGAATCTGCCTGCTCTACAAATTCACTTCCGACAGAAGCGTCAATCTGTTCCTGCAGTAGAATTGCAGCCTTTTTTTCAGCAAATTTGATTTCGCTGGAGAACCAGTATTCCAAAAATGAAATGAGATTCTGTTGAGATGGATTAAAGGTTAATTTTAAATCTGCATTTATTGCAGATAGTTTCTTGCAGAAGTATAGCAGCTTTTCAAGTCTTTCAGATAAATTCTCAAAACCTTCTAAATACCTGCCTATTCTAGTAACCAGTCTCTCGGTATATTCTCTGGAATTAAAATTCATTCTTATAAGCACAAGATCAAGATTTGAAAAACCTTCTGATTCCGTAACTGGATAATTTAATTTTTCAAGTTCAATAATTATCTCTCTATAATACAAAATCTGTCGATAGGTATACTTACTCTTTCTGCTGTTTTGAAGTGGCGCAGCAAGAAGATTAACAACAAATTCCAATTCTGGATCATTCTCCTCAGTATTTTCTTTTTTTTTAATCACATTTTTTAAAACTTCAAGGGTCTCTTTTTTCCAAATTGAAAAATAGCTGTAGGACACCCTTTGGTCCAAACTCATGAAGGACGAATATCTGATTTCTACAAATGACAGCAAATCATCCAGCGAACTAACGATCAGGTCAAATATTCTAAAAAATTCAGGAGAATTGAATTTTTCGATCTTTCTTATTTCTACTACCCTGTCAATTAAAAAAACCAATGAAGAATGATATTTTCTTATAAGAAGTCTAATCTGCCTTTTACTTTTCAGCTCGAAAAAAGAATCTTTAATATGAATTTTAATTTTTTTTGATTCAGATACTATTGTTTTACTCAAATTCTCCAATTCATATTCCGATACTTTTACAGAAGAATTATCAGTATCAAATGAATTTATAATCAACGAATCAAACCATTCCAAAGGATACATTTTAATCATCGTCTTATCGTTTTAATTAAACAATCTTTGGCAGAATAAGGAGCTATTTTGGCACCTTACTTTTTATTAGAACGAAATTCGGTTGGCAGCATACCGGTATGTCTTTTAAAAAATACGCCAAAGTTTTCAGCGCTGCTGAATTCTAATTCATCGGCAATATTAGCCACGGAATAGCTTGAGTCCGTAAGAAGATTTTTTGAAACATTGATAAGAGCTTCAATTATAAAGGCTTTCGCTGTTTTACCTGTGCTTTCTTTTACCATCTTATTCAAATGTCCTGGAGTGATAAATAAAGCTCCTGCATAAAACTGAACATGATGCTGTTTTCTCAAATGAATTGATAATAGAGTAAGAAATTGTATTACAATGCTCTCCCTTCTTGAAAAGTCAAGATTTAAGTCGGGTTTATATTTCGAATGTATAAACTTGAGTTCATATATAAATAAATTAAAGCATATCCGGCGCAGCTTAGTAATTACTTCCGGTTTGTCATTGCTGTTCTGCAATACATACATTAATTTATAAATAAGTGACAAAACTTTAAAATCCGTTTCATGAAGACTAATCTTACGATCTGATTTTAACATTAGAAAACTAAAAGCATCCGAAAGCTCTTTCTCATAACAATTATTAAATGCAAAATCAAAATTTGTCCTTACAAGATAAAGCTGGATATTTTCCGTCGCTTCAAGCCTGGTGCAAATGGAATTAAATGGTATTACCAATAAATCTTTCCGATTAACTATATTGGTTTCGTCATGAAATCTGATATTCATTTTACCACTTTTGATTAAAAGCACTGAAAAATTTGAAACGGGAAATGGGACTGGTACAATATTTTTTGCCCTATAGTCTGTAATGTACACTACATCAATACCATCATTTTCAATGCTTTTAATCTCAGTATTTAAGATTTCTCTAATCATTTTTGCTATTTTAGTTTAAATCACCTTTTAGATTTCATCCTTGAAAAAATATTCCATCCATGTAAAAAACTGGAAATATAAATTAGACAAACAGCAGACGTATAAGATATACGCCGTTAATCTCGGACTCTCAATTATATTGTCCTGGTAAAGTACGTACCGAACCAGCTGATCAGCAGCAAAAAGCTTCATTATAAAATAAAGGCTGTAGAGATTAAAAAGGAACAATAAAATATAAAACAAAGCTCTCTTTTTCATAAATCAGATAGATTAGAAAATTATTAATCAACTATATTAAAGTAGGAAGTGATTCAACTTCAATCACGTCGTTACATCATTGATGACTGGTACTCCTACTAGTGGTGGATGTCTCCCAATCTCTGTCCTTTCTGTCCTTTTCGCTAAATAAAACTGCTTCTGAAATTGAGGAAATAGATAAAATGGATTCCTTTTCATCTGTTAAAAGTGTTGAATCCTGTCTCTTTGAAATCTCATATTGAATTATAAAATCATCCACAATGTGGTACTGCTGGCCGCGAAGATTTCCGAGATTGACTATATATCCTTTCAGATCAAGTTTCAATGATGATCCCAGTGTACTTTCATTAACAATTATAAATAATGTTGAGACAGGATCCTCCGTGGAAGAAATTGTATCTAAAGCAGAACTGCTTTTCTCAAAAGTCTTTAGTTCATTTCGCCCTGGCTGGGCTTTTAATACTGAAATGATCTTTTCTTTTAATTGGGCAGGAACTAGAAGTACGTAATCTCCCGCCGGAACTTCCTTAAAGTTTTCCTCTAAAGCAGACCCATTTTTAAAATCTGCAGTTTTCTCTTTGCTGATTGCTTGGCTGGAAACCAATCTTAAATCAGAATTGTCAAAATCGTCATTTGAACATGAACCTAAAAAAATAATTAATACAGTTAATAGTAAATTTTTCATAATGCAAAATGGTTTGGTTAATTGAGAACTTGTCTCAGTCCATTTTACCCGGGCCAGCAGAACTTTTGCTCAGTACTTTACTGAATCTTTTGCTGTTGAATTCAAGGCAAATCTAGAGCGCAAAAAACCATTAATCAAGAACATGTGTGTGGGTTTTCGGAAAATCCACTATTGATTTCCATGAAATCGATAAAGTATTTTTCCTACATTACTACATTGTTTTTCAAATATTTACATTATTTTTGAATGCTTCTCACAGACCGTTTCCGCATTTTTAAATATTAATCTGTTTATGCTTTTTCCAAGGTATAAACTTAAAGCTTCCATGTATTATGAAATGTACATTACCTGTATTGCTGGTTATATTTTTAGCCCATTCATTAAGTGCACAGAAGATTTCAAAATCAGTTCCCGATTCTCTTCTTTTTAAAACATATACCTATTTAGATGATAGGATTTATGAATACAAAAATGACAGTCTGAAAGCAGCTCCTTATTTATTTGCCTATTTAAAGAAAGCCAGAAAGGAAAAGAATTATGAAGAGACGGTTAATGCTTATCAAAACATACTGCATCAGTCTCCAATGAATCTTCGTTTGAAATATGCTGACAGTATGGTGATCGCAGCAGAAAAATCAAAAAGCGATGAGCTGATCGGCTCGGCTAATTTATCGAAAGGGATCGTCTATTACAGCCAGAAAAATTATGTGAAAGCATATGACTATTACATTAAGGCAAACGAAAGCATTTCCAAAACCGAAAATAATTACCTGATCTACAAAACCAAATATCATATTGCTCAGATTAAATATTATCTCGGTTTCTATGATGAGGCTATTTCACTCTTTAATGACTGCATTGAATATTTTGAAAAAAATCAGGCCCGCCCCTATTTAAATTCACTGCACTCACTTAGTGTTTGTTACAACAAGATTGGAGATTACAGTAAATGCTCCGAAACTAATGCTTTAGGAATTAAAGAATGTGAGCGCCTTAAGATTCCCGAGATGGAATTATTTTTTAAGCACTCCGAAGGAATCAACCAGTTCTTTCTAAATAATTATCACACTTCTATTCAATTGCTTCAGGAAGTTATACCACAGTTAAACAGCATGACAGAGTTTGCAAATGAATCAATTGCCAATTTTTACATTGGAAAAAACTATTGGAAACTACAGCGTCAGGCAAAAGCAGTTCCTTACTTTAAAAAGGTGGAAAAAGTATTTATTGAGAAAGGTTACATTCGTCCGGATTTAAGAGAAGTTTTTGAATTAATGATTAAATATTACAAGAAAGAAAATAACCTGAAATCCCAGTTGTATTATATCGACCAGCTTTTAAAAGCAGATTCCATATTAACAGATACCAATAAGTACCTAATGGGCAAAATTCACAAGGAATATGACACAAAAGAAATTCTCCTTGAAAAAGAAAAAATACAGCAGCAGCTTGTAAAAGAGAAATATTATGATGTTATTTTGATCAGCATAGTTGTCGTTCTGTTCTCCGCTGTCATTTACGGTACTTATAATCACTTTGAAACCAAAAAGCGCAATAAGATCAAATTTGATCTGCTTCTGAAAAAAAATGAACAGAGCAGCTTACAGAAACAGGCAACCGATAAATTCGAAATAACCGATATTTCCCAGGAAACTGTACAGCAGATAATAAAACACCTTGAAAGATTTGAAAGGGATAAAAAATTCCTGCACAAAGAGGCAACACTAGCCACTTTAACTGTACGGTTTAATACAAACAGCAAATACCTTTCAAAAGTGATATACCATCGCAGCGGCAAGCGTTTTGCCGATTATATCAATGACCTGAAAATTGATTATCTGGTGGAACTGCTGCGCAACTCAAGCATGCATAGAAATTACTCCATAGGCTCTCTGGCGGAGGAAGCCGGTTTTACTTCCACTCCCCGATTCACCAATGCATTCCACTCTAAAACAGGAATTTCGGTCAGTTATTTCCTTAAGGAATTGAAAAAAGAGAATTCGTAAAAATATTTTGTTAGCAATTCCGTTTTCATTTATGGCAAAATTTTACTTTTGCACACTTAATTTAAAAAAATTGTATAATGAAAGACCTTGTTGCAAAAATCAACGCTGAAATCGAAACATTCAAAACAGAAGCTGAATCATTATCAGAAAAAGGAGTTAAAGCTGCCGGAGCTAGAGCTCGTAAATCATCTTTGGAAATTGAGAAGCTTTTAAAAGAGTTTAGAAAACTTTCAATCGAAGAATCTAAGAAATAAATTCATTCTTGCTTTACTTTTTAAAGGCTTTCAAATTCCTGAAGGCCTTTTTGATTTTTCAAGTCAGTGTAAAATTGTAAACAAAACTTTTTATTACGAGCTATAGCAAACGTTTAAACAATTCCATCGAAATAAATTTTACAAATATACTTTAACTATTCTTATTTATAGGACTTTCTTTAATTTTGGAGGCACCAATTTAAAAATGAATTTAGATTAAAAATTATTTGTATCTCATTATAATGTAGAGACTATGAGTTTATTTTTTCCTTATCTAAATATGGCTCAAAGAATTTCAAGTCAACTTCAAAAACAACTTTTGGAATTAAGCCTAATTGAACTTTCTCAAATAAATCAATTAATTTAGATGCATCAATTAATTCAATTGGCGGTGCTCCATCTCGTGATGCTTCGCGCTTTGCATCTTCGGAAAAAGTACCAGTTGTCAATATTATACCCTTTTCGGCACGACCTATCATTGCATTTCTAAAATCTCCAACTTGAGCGCGTGAAACAGTTCCTTTATATCTTTTGCATTGGAACAATACTTTAATGCTTACAAAAGGGTTTAACTCCAAGGTACCGTATCCATCAATTCCACCATCATGTGAGCCACCAGTAACCTCTACATTTTCAAAACCATGCTCACGTAATAAACGCTTGCAAATATTTTCAAATCCTTTAGGTGATAGCCCTTGCAAAACTTCCAGCAAATTTGGTTTAAGAGTATGCTCAATATTTTCCGGCTCATCTTCCTCTTGTTCTTTTAGTATTTCGTTCTTTGATTTTGCTTTTCTTGCTTTTTGATTTATTTCAACCCATTTCAAGAAAATTTCACGGCCTTGTTTTTCTGTTAAATAAGTTTCATTACCTTTTGGTGTTAAAGTCCAAATACCTTTACTCGATGCATCAAGGAAACCTTCCCAAACTAAATACTGCCTTGCCCATGCTACTTGATTGTAAAATCTAGGAATTCCAGTCTTGGTAGTTTCTTCTAAAGTTTTGTCCGAAATATTTAAATTTTTTGCAATAGTATTTGTAACTTCTTTAGGCCTGCCTGAGCCCCCTAATTGACGCAATGCTTCTAATAATGGACCCATCCATTTAGGAAAGGTTGACTGTTTGTTTTTATTTTCTGTCATATCTATTCACAAAGAATTTAAAGTTAAATATTTATACCTATAAAAACAATTAAAAGTACTAGACCTGATGCTAAAAAAACAATCATCATTACATTAAAATATTTTGTTAAAGAATTAAAACTCTGAGAAAATCTATCCTTTTTTTTATTAATATTTTCAATTTTATAATTGATTGCTTTCAAGGATGTATAATGCGAAATTACATTAATCAAAATAACTAATCCAAAGCTTATCCAAGATAGTAATAACAATTCTTTATTAGTTGCTTTTGAAAGAACTACAATGTCTTTTATAAAAGCTAATGATAATCCTAAAGCTCCCGAAGCTACAAAAAGCAATTGTTTGTCAAACTGAGTTGAACTTTCAAAATATACTTTATTAAGTAAATCTAAGTATTCTTTATCTTCTTCTTTCATTATTTCTTAGGAGGCGTAGGTCTACTTGGTAATTCTAACCCATTATTTATAACTGATCTTTCAAAATCATCACACATTTGATTTAGGATATCTTTTGTTTCTCTTTTGAAAAATTCTCCTAAATCTTTATTCATTATAGTATATTTTCTATAAAGTTTGTTAAAAT